>NZ_JBWPWE010000007.1:0-120991 GCF_056590475.1 Anaerococcus sp. C0059F3 | reverse complement strand
CTAAATCCCTCCACCTGCATAGCAGGTGGTTTTTTGTTTCGCTCTCTTTCGTTCGCTCAACTCACTAAAGTAGACAATGAAATAAGAAAGCTCATTTACGAGCTTTCTTATTTTTTTAACACCTAACCTATAAACCATCCACCTGTACAACCTTTGCACCCTGAGCTACAGCCTGTACAAGCATTTCTACAACCCTTACATCTGTCATGATATCCACAAGCAAAAGGTACTATGTCAGGTGTATTTGGCTTTGTGTAAAGCATAAAATCCATACAATGCCCTCCTTTCCAAATATATTTATAATTGAATTAATGCAATTATAGCAATGTTAAAACGCAGGATTCATAATCTACCCTGAACCCCAAATCTTTTTGCAATTTGTATTTTTCACAAATTTCATTCCACCATTTTCTACAATTTTTATCAGCATATAAAAGCTCAGTCTCAACATTTGCAAATATGCTTTCGTCCATATCAAATTCACCAACTATATTAGGATTATTTCTTATAATCAAGTCAATAGTTCTAATCGAATTAAATTTTTGAACTCTAATCATAAGATTTTTTACTTCTTCTGATGTTAATTCTATATTCCTCTCACAATCCATTTTTATACCTTCTCACTTAATAATTCCATTTATCAGCAATTGCTCTCTCATCATTAAAAATCATTTTTGAAACATAATCATTGTATTTCAATATCTTAAGATCATCTGGAATATATATATTTAAAACTTCATTATTTTCTTGCAATAAGTTTGCAAAGTATTTCTGTGCATTTGCCTCTACGAATGATATTTTGCATTGAGTAGATGAAGGAACATTTACCTCACCTGTTGTAATTTTATTATCTAATAAACATCTCTTACATGCATTTGCATCACATTCTAAGCACATTGCCGACTTGCCCCTAAAATATTTACGCTTTTCAGAGAAATCTATTCCATCTTTTAGATTCCCTATATTCCAGTCAGGATTAGTAAAATAGAATCCTGGGCATACATAAAATTTACCATTTGGAGCCAGTGCAACTGAATTTATCCCTGCTGCACAATCCCTAGTCTCGTTCTTTTCTAGCATTATTCTGTCACTCAAAACATTTATCTGTAGAAAAACACCTCTTTCAACAAATAAATCTACAACATACTCACATAATCCATGCAATTGATCTTCATATAGTGTAATGTCACTATCGTTCCACAAATTCATATCACTAATAAACAGATTTATTCGTTTAATTCCGTTGTTGCAAAACCTCTCAATTGTGTTTTTTAACTTTCTAATCTCATTTTTTCTCAAAATGTAGTTTATAACTGGTGTCTCTATATTTTCTGAATATTCATCAACTACAGTTATAGATCTTTGCGGATTTTTAAAAATTCTTCTCCTGTCTATTTCAAAGAACACTTTCTTTTCACTATCTAAATCAATTTCATAACTACCCAGAAAAATAGGCAATACTTCATTGTCTAGACAAAATTTCAAAGCATTATCATATAAGTCCTTAGACATATAATTCCCCTCATTATATCGCTTTGTATAATTGCAAAAAGAAGGTGCATCATCTGATGTAATAAAATAAACATATTTAAGTTCATTATGTTTTGAAAACAACACCTTTTCAATAACTCTATCTGATGTCTTCCCTGTCTCTAATTCATATCTTTTCCAAAAATATTTATTTGCCCTCACATTAGCCTTATGCATTTCGCATATATGCTTTACTCTGTTATATAAAGAGCCATTCTCCTGATAATTTTGTGCTACACACCAACCACAATCAGTTCCAACATTACAATTATTACATTCTTCATCACTTACAGAAGTCCAAGTAGTTCCACATAAAGCTCTCAAGGCATTATAATCTACACCTTTATCTATACTTCCAACTATCATTCCCTTTTTATCATCAGAACACATTTCTAAAAATCGTATACACGGATAAATATTCCCATCTGTATCAAATGCTAAGCTCTTATATCCAGCTCCACACCTATTTTGATTCAACGAATTACTAGCAAGTGGTAACCCTCTTCTTT
This sequence comes from Anaerococcus sp. C0059F3, assembly GCF_056590475.1. Lineage (NCBI taxonomy): Bacteria > Bacillati > Bacillota > Tissierellia > Tissierellales > Peptoniphilaceae > Anaerococcus > Anaerococcus sp. C0059F3. Next base: position 118,952 of record NZ_JBWPWE010000007.1, on the reverse strand, counting down.
TTTCAAAATACGCTACACTATGGGTCAAATATCTACCACTTTCAAACATGTAATCCGCAAGTTCTTTAAGTTGATTTTCAAATATACTTGGATCTTCTTCTTTCCAAACATCTTCATAAACTAAATTCGACTCAACATTTTTAAATCCAAGATCCCATAAGTGAATTATACTATCTTTTAGATATACTAAATCCTCACTTGAAAATGTCGATTTTTGAAATATTTCATCCTCATAGTCTTGTTTGTATTTGTAAAACGATTTAATAACCTTGTCATAAGAACCTTTTCCATCCCTAGTAATTCTTGTTAAATCATGTTTTTCTTTAGTTCCATCAATACTGAATCCAAATCCAGCATGATACCTGTGCTTTTTTAAATAATCTTCCATTATTTTTGAATCATATAATGTCCCATTTGTGGAAAAGGAAAATTGAAGATTATTAAACCATTTATGCCGTTTGCTATATAGCAACAGACAGATATAATCGCTTATTTTATCTATCAATTCCATTTCTAATAATGGTTCTCCACCAATAAAATCAATCAATAAATTATCTGATAAGTTATTACAATATGGATCATTCACAATAAAGTCTACTATTTTTTTGGCTGTTTCAAATGTCATCTTTTTGAAATTATTCTTCCCAACCATATAACAATATGTACATTCCAGATTACATTCTTCTGTTACACACATAGTTACATTTAAATAATTACCTTTTTCCCATGATATTTTAGAAATCCTATCATTTCGAAATGATCTACTAAGTATTGAATTTATGTCTGCTATAGCCATCATTTTCCTCCTAAGTATCTAATTTTAGATTTTCCATTCTTTTTGAATTCAATACGCATGATGTTATTAATAACATCAAATATATTACACAAAGTGCAACATTTCCACCTGACTTAGAAAATCCAAGTTTATTAACCACAAATATCTCTATAGCTACAAGCACAATAGAGCCAATTAGCCCTATTACTAACCACAAATCACCTTTATCTAAATCAATAAAGTACAAAGCCAAGTAAAATATTGATACCATTTGTAGAATAAAAGCTAACAAAATATTTAATAAAATAATAAAATCCGAAAAACCATAATCAAAATAATGCTTACCTGCATGAATTGATATATAATTCAGGATTACTAACATTAATACAGACAGAAAAATAATAACTATTTGACTTACATATTTTGACAAAATTATGTTTTTCTTTTTTATCGGTAACATGAACTCGTATTTATACAATTTTAAATCATAATCTTTTCTCTGTGATAAAAGTATTAATAAACTGTTGGAGAATATTACAACTGCGCAATATGCAAAAACAAGCATTTGCGTGCTAGAAAAAAGATTTATCAAAATCCAAATTGTAAGCAAAAACGCATTCATTACACATATGTTTTTAATATTTTTATAATATATTTCTAATAATAGACCTTTCATATATTAGGATTCTCCTCCCTCTGTCAAAATCAGCAAAATTTCATCAAAATTAGGTTTATTTACAACAAATTCTTTATACTTATTCTTTATCTTCGATATATCTTTTACTAAAATATTTACTCTCCCATATTCTCTCCTATATGAAATTATGTCTGTTTTATCGACTTTTTCTAAATCCGTATCATTACAACGAAGTATCCCATAGTTATATAACAATTCATCTTTTTCTTCGCTCAACACGACTTTACCATTATCCATAAAAACTATATAATCAGCTATTTTTTCCAAGTCTGTTGTAATATGTGATGATATATATACCGAGTGTTCTGGGTTTTCTATAAATTCTAATAATATACATAAAATCTCATCTCTACTTACTGGGTCTAACCCTGAAGTAATTTCATCTAATATGAGAAGTTTTGTTTCATGAGACAATGCTATAGCCAACGATAACTTTTTTTTCATTCCAAATGAAAATTGCTTAGTTTTCTTGTCTATTGGCAAATTAAATCGATTCAAATAATTTTTAAAACTATCTTCTTCCCAATTACTATAATTAAATTTCATTACCTCATTTATCTCATTAGGCGTTAATAATAATGAAAAGTTTGGGTCATCTAAAACAACACCTATGTGTTTTTTAATATCTACTTGATTACAATCTTCAGTACCAAATATCTCTATTTTTCCATCATCTTTTTGAAACATTCCAAGTATACAAGAAATAGTAGTACTTTTCCCCGCTCCATTTCTTCCTATATTTCCTACAATAGATCCATAAGGTACTTCAATATTTATATTTTTCAAAGAAAAATCATTTGTTTTATTCTTTTTATTTAATCCAGATACCCTTAATGCTAATTTATTTTCATATGAATCCATCATTGCCCCTCCTCATATATCTTTTTTATTAAATCTATCAAATCATCTATTGAAATAGAACTTGATTGTATGCTCTTGACAATTTTCTTAGCTAAATCTTCCACTTCTTTATATGTTTCTATTTTTTGTAATTCAATATTTCTTGCTGATATAAAACTGCCTTTGCCATGAATAGTTTCAATAAATCCATCTTTTTGTAAATTTTCATAAGCCTTTTGAACTGTAATTACAGCTACCTTAAGATTTCTAGCCAATACTCTCATAGATGGTATAGAATCTCCAGTTTTCAAATCTTCATTCATAATTTGTTTTTTTATCTGATTTTCGATTTGTTCATAAATCGGTTCGCTAGAATCGGTATTTATTATAATATTGATATTGCACCTCCTGTTTCAGAAGTGTACTTATGTGTACTTGTTATTTTAATAATACCACCAATAAAAATTTTTTTCAACCCCCTTAATTTCCCAATTTTGAGTATAAAAAAAGACGATATAGTTTTAATTTCTATCGTCTAAATCAAATTATTCTAATATACGTCAAATTTATGTTACTAAAGTACTAATTTCTTCCATTTTCTAACCTTAGTTCTAAATGTACCAAATGGTGCTACTGTATTTACATGAATAAATTTATACACTTCCCAAGTTGCTGTTTTTGTTGCTTCATCTGCCCATTTTCTCATATGAGGTTTAAATAATTCTTCTTCTGTTAGCTCATCTATCATAAGATAAATATCTTCAATATTTTTTGTTAATTGTTCTTTTAGTTCCTTTAAAGATTTATGAGCGTAAGCTTCTGTAAACCATTGATATAATTCGGCTAATTGATTCCACTTGAATTTATCTGATGGTGTTTTTACTTCAAGTCCTTTTTTCTCATCTTCTTCCCATTTCAATACTAAAGCTGTCCAACCTACTTGATAGGCAAGATTTTCTGCTGGTGTCCTATCAACTTCGTCTACTCTTTTATCTTTTAATTCTTCTGGGATATTATCAAACTCTGAAATATATTTTGCAAAAGTTTTTTTAATCTCATTTTTTAATTCTTCCTTACTTTCATAAGACCTCATATGCCTACCTCCATGGTTTGTATATAGATATTTTGCCAAAAATAATTATATCTTAATATTTAATCATAATCTTCCAGTAACTTGTAATTCTTATGTTTTGTGATATCAAATTTATCAGATAGTAAAAGTCTTACTACTCTTATCTGGTATATACACGTGCCTCCATCCATTACTGTTATTTCAATAAAATTTTAGATAACTTTATTAAGATTTTCTTTGATTCCTTATAAATCAAGTTTAAAGAACTATAAGAATTTAAATCTCTTGTTCAAATTCATCTTCAAAACTAATAATATCATTAGGAGTGCAAGATAGAGCCTTACATATTCTTTCTAAATTCTTAAATGTAATTGGTTTATCCTTGCCCATTTGTGCCATAACATTTGTTGTAAGCCCTGCCATAGCTATTACATCAGTTTTCTTTAAACCTTTTTTTGCTAACTGTATCCATAATGGTTTATAGTTAAGTGCCATAATATCCCTCTTTTTATGTTCATTAGATTTATTTAATTATAGCATAAATATTGATTTCATTCAATCTTACATTGATTTAGTGATTTATTTTAGAGAATTTGTTGTGTTATTCCGTCCTTATTTTGCCATAAATTGCTTAATACCTTGAGATTTAGCACCAGGGTTATCATTACCATAACCTTCCATTAAGTTAATAACTCCCCATGCTCCTAAACCTGCACCAATTGCAGTTACAAGTGTCTTTAAAACTCCAACTCCAGCTGTAAAAAATTCCATATTATTCCTCCTCGTTTTCTTTCTTATTTTCTATTTTGTTTAGTGATTTAACTATAAAATTCTTGTAGACCTTATCTCCTTTTTTATTTTCTTTGAAATATCCAAAGACATGGATCAGATCTCCTTTTTCAAATTCTTTTGCAATTTCTACCTTTTCTCCATATACTGAGCAATTTGTATATTCTTTGCCCTTTCCATAATTTTTAACAAGAGCAAAATTTGCTACTTGAACACTTTCTCCATCTTTTTCAAATTCTGAAAATTCAGCTTCCTTAACTAAATTTGCATTAATATTTATCATTTCTCTATCCATTAATTTCTTCTCCTTAATCCATAAATTTCAATTAAAAAAGCGACTGAAATTATATTTCAATCGCTAAATGTCTTATATATTAAATTATTTTAAGTGGGACTTCTTATCCTTACCATCTTAACCTCCTAATTTTGAGTATAAAAAAAGACGATAGAGTTTTTAATTTCTATCGCTCATTAATACCTTATTTCTAGTCTTCTAAAATAGATACTTCAAGGTCTATCGCATTAAATGTAACATTTATTCCTACTTCTTCTTTTACTGTTTTTTCAAATAGCTCAGCTATATCATATGGGGACATATCGTATATATCTTCATACCATTCATTACTTTCATCGTACATTGTCCCACATATTGCTTCAATATAATTTTTCTTATCCCTTGTGAGTTCTGTATCACTTTCTAGAATAAACTGCTCCCCATTTATATTTAATATAATTAAAGATGATTTTTTATTTTCACACATTTTGCTTACTCCATAAAATCAAATGTTTAACCTATTTATTTTATAACTAGATTTTAACTTTACCTTATCTCTATTTGTTAAATACTCTTCTACATCAAACAAGTTTTTCTTATCATAGTCTTCCAATAACTTGTAATTCTTATGCTTTGTAATATCGAATTTATCAGACAAGAAAGGTCTTACTCCTCTTAGCTGGTATATGCACTTACCACCATCCATTACAGTTATTTCATCTTGGCTCATAAGTTCCTTGCCAGTTTTTTGATAATTTAGACCAAAAGATTTTTGGTTGGATCTTGTTTCTGATGTGTTATATAGGTCTATGGTTTCTTTTCCTAAGGTTTCAGATAATTCTTTTACTGTTGTTTTTTCTTTTCCTCCTAAAAAGAGTGTGGAGTCACAGTTACCAACTATTGTATCTGCATGGTCTTTATAGATTGCCTTTAATTGAGATTGTGCTTGTAATATTATACTTGCTGATATTTCTCTTGAACGAATTGTTGCAATCAATTTTTCAAATTTAGGAATTAAGCCAATATTTGCAAACTCATCAAGTAGACATCTAACATGAACAGGAAGTCTTCCTCCATACACATCATCTGCCTTATCACATAGTAGATTAAATAACTGAGAATACATTATTGAAACTACAAAGTTAAAGGTATCGTCAGTATCTGATATTATTACGAATAAAGCAGTTTTTCTATCTCCAATTTTATCGAGTTCTAATTCATCTTCACTCATTAACTCTCTAAGCTCTCTTATATCAAAAGGTGCAAGTCTTGCTCCACATGATATTAGAATTGACTTAGCAGTTTTTCCTGTAACAACTTGTCAAGGACTTTCTAATCATTTTTATGAGGTTTTTTATCTTTTTCTCGCTCCATTTCTCTAAGCATTATCCTTTTCAATTTATCTTGCATGGTTTCAGTCGCATTTTCATTAAAATGGACAATAACCTCATAAGTTACTTTTCCAATCTTCTTTATAGTCTTTGTTCCTGTATTATGTTCATTTCTGTTTTCATTCATATTATTTTCCTCCTATTAGTTGCAATTAAAAAAGACGATAGAGTTTTATTTCTACCGCCTTTCGCAAGTCTTATAGCTATTCATTGAATAACGCTTTAGCATTTACATATTAAAGTTTCAAATCCTTATTGTTCAGCATTCCGCCAAACATCATATGATACATATCCTTGGAAGATTCCTCTATCTTTGTAATGCTTGATATTTTATTTCCTGCATCTTTTGATGAAGCTCCGCAAAGATAAAAGGCTTCATTTTCTGTTCCATAGTCAATAGCAATATACCTATCGTGATATTTTTTCCCTGCAACTTTCATCTTAAGATTGATATTAGGGTAATCTTTTCTAAAATCGTTTAGGATATTTTTTGTAAGCATATCCTTGTTTTTCACATTGTCGCTAAATACTATAACCTCAATATTGTCTTTTGCAGCCCTTAATAATTCCAAGGTTTTCAAACCTATATAGTTATCTATAACATAAATGCTTTCCTTTGCAGACTTATATATTTTTGTATAAGCAACATCTGCTTCAATCTTATCTCCATTCATTAAAAGGAAATGCTTGTAAGTGTCTGGATCTATAAAATTATCCATAACCTTTTTCAAATCTTCTTTTGTAGCCATTTGCAATTTTATTTCAGCTATATCCTTTGTATTTTGATTTGTCTGTACTGCTATTTGAACTAATTCTTTTGAACCGATAAAATCTTGGTTTTCAATGATAAAATCTTTCATTTGCTTAAATGTTCTAACTAAAGCTCTGCTTTGCTTAACAGCAAGTTCACCTCTTAATACAGTCATCAGCATATAAATACCTTGTTCTGTAAAGGCATAAGGATTGTATTTAATATTACTTCCTCTACCAGTCCCTCTGTTCAAGGTGAAATTTTTGCACCTTGAAAGTTCTACCATTTCTTCGTCCGTTAATTGGAACATGAAGTCTTCACCTTCAAATTTTTCTGCGTTGTTTTTCACCTGTCTATTAAAGTTTTTAGTTTCATACCCATATATTTCGGCTAAATCTGAATCAAGCATTACTTTTTGCCCACGAATAAGATATATTTTTTCTTGTATAGTTTTATTATCCACAATAACTATCTCTTTATTTTCTTCTGCCATGAAATGCACCTCCAACATTATCTAAATTCTTTTATATTTTTCTACTCCACCTTCAGCTTTTCCGATGTGTTCCACATTTTTTACAAGTCCCTTATTTACATTTTCATAAAACCATCTACCAATCAATGCCGGAGGTGTTGCGATTAACTCTCTTAAAACAAATTCTTTGCCCTTCGGTAAAGAGCTAATTTTGTTTAATAAGGTAGTATATAGGTCAGCATAGCTTGTATTTTCTTGTAAACTGCTACACTTACAATATTCAGTAACGCTTGGGAAACCTCCCTCTATTGCTTTTTTAGTTAAGATTTCAAGTTCTTCATCGGTTACAGTAAATTGAATTCGCATTTATATATCCTCTCCTTATAACTGAGTTTATTACCATATCATTATCATTTTATCATAAATACGATATTTTTTCCATACTGCAATTTTGAGCCCTATTTTACACTTAGCTATAGTCTGATACCTATTTTATCATTAACGCTCTAAAAACACCTTTCCACCGTCTTATACGAGGCCTACAAGTGTTCCCCCTTGTCATAATCTTCAAAGGTATATACTTTTGATTTACTGCTCTCCTTTAATTTCCCTTTGTCTTGTTCGTACCAATGAACTAAGGTCGCATAATGATCTTTATAGTTTCTTCCCGTGCTTTGCAAATAGGTTGACAGCTTCTCTATCATTTCTTCCCTATGCCCTTGCATTTTATCCTTTAATTTTCCATATTCTTCATCAGTTAAGGAAACATTTTTATATTCTCCATAAAGGGAGGGGGATATTTTTTCTATCTCCCCCTCTTTTTCTAACTCTATATCTATCTCTTTATCTATCTCTATATCTCCGTTGCAGTTTTGTTGCAAAAGGTTGCAAGGTGTTGCACCATTGTTGCATTGCAACGCTTTTTGTCCTCTCGATTTTCTTGAACGCCTTGTAGAAGCTGTTTCTGAACCTATAAGACTTGGAATTTCTGTTAAAAAATACTCGTCATTTTCTGTGATTATCTCCATCAAGCCTTGTGCTACAATATAATTTACTGTAACCATTACATCATCTTCCGTTTCATCAATCGTTAAGGCAAGCTCTTTGATAAAGTCTGTTTCTACTCCATCATAATACAGCTTCCCACTATCTTTTAAGCTAAGTAAAAGCAATTTAAGATAGATGATTGTATAGGTATCTCCTCCTGATATTTTTCTTAGCCTTTTGATTCTCTTATCTGTAAAAAAATCTTCTTTCAATTTTAACCAATAGTATCTTCTGTTGTCTGCCATTTTTATCTTTCCTCCCCTTTATTTTTATAATTTTCTTTAGCCTTTTCTTTTGCCTTTTGTTTGTACTTCTCCTTTCTTTCCTCTTGCTCTTGGAATTTTTTCAGTTGTGCAATTACACTTGGTTTATCTCCTCTCTTTATTGCCTTGTCAATCTCAATAGATAGGTCTATTCCATACTCATCATTGACAATCTTTACTGCATATTTGATATGGTCTATCTGCTTAAATTCATCTTTTACTTTAGCTTTATCTTCGATTAAGTCTTGTATCTCATTTTCAAGACTTGATATTTCTTTTTGCCAATCATTTAATTTTATGGCTGATGTCCCGGTGAATTTTTCTATGGTCTTTCTTGCTCTTAGGTATCTGTCTATTTCTTTTTTATGGGAATTGTAAAAGCTGTCTTTGAATATGGTTTTGCTTTTGTATTCCTGATAGACTTCTTTGTTTTCTTTGATAGAGTCTACGCAGCTTACACACTGATTTAGGTCTTTAATTCTTTGCGTTTTATCTTGAATATCACCACTTATATTTTTACTTTGCTTTGCCAGTTCAAAGACTTTTCCTTGTAGGTCTGCTATGGTTTGAAGTTTATTATCTTTCAAATAGTATATTGCTTTTACAAATCTCTTTAGGTCTGCATTTCCCTTTTTTATCTGTCCGTAGTAGGATAAATTTTTTGTTTTTTCTCCCTGTATCTCGTTGTAGATAGAAATATACTCATAGAGGTTAAAGAGTTCCGCTTTGTTCTCCAGTTCATCTTTTTTGGTCTGTTTATACTCATCGTATTTTGCTTGCAGATTTCCAAGTAAAGAGTCTATCCAAGAAGTGATTTCTTTTATCTTGTTCTTGATGGCTTTTACTAAGGAATTATGCTTTTTGATTTCTCGGTTGATGTTTCCTTTGTCGGTTTCGATTCCTTTTTTCTCTAAGGCACTGGCACTTGCTCCTAAATGAATGGTTGGGATTTCTTCTATCCCTTGTCTTTTGTAGGAGCGATGATCCACTCTCTTTTCCTGATGATTTTTTTCTAAATACTGATTACAAAGGCTTGCAAAATTCTTTCTCCATTTCTCTGCGTTGCCTTTATTGTTCCAGTCTGTCAGTTCTATTTTTCTTGTTTTATAGTTTCCGCTTTTTAGTTTTATCTTTTCTCCCTTTTCATCAAGTACATATTCTTTTTTGCTTTTTGCCTGCCACTCTCCTTTTTCATTGATTGGTCTGAGGGTAGTCATAATATGTGCATGGATATTGTTATTTTCTTCATCATTTCCATCATGAATAGCAAGGTCTGCTATCATTCCTTTTGATACAAAATTTTCCTGTATAAAGTCGGTAATGAGTTTCTTGTTTTCTTCAAAGGATAATTCTTTCGGTAAGGCGATAATGAAGTTTCTTGCAAGCTGTGCATTGCTTGCTTTTTCATTTAACTCTACTGAGTTCCATAAATAACTTCTGTCTTTAAATTCTTTTGGCACATGCTCCGGCAAGAAAATTTCTGAATGTAAAAGTCCCTTTTTATTATGGTAATCGTGAACTTCTCCGTCCCATTCATTTTTGATTTTCTCACAAGAGATATATGCTGCACTTGCAACTGCCGATTTACTTTTTCCTCTGCTTATCATAGAAATATTAAAGTGAAATGTTTCTGCCACTTTTAAGCTCCTTTCATTTTTTGTTTGTTTTCAGGTAAAGGAAAAAGCAGACAGGTTATTTTTTGTATCTTTTCCTATCTACTTTATCCGTATGTTTTTATTAAGTTTTGGATTTTTAAAGACTTGCTAAAATCCCTTAGTTTTTCTAAGGGCGCAATTATACACCCTAAAGGGTGCTTTGCGTTCTGCGAAGCTTTTTGCCCTTGCAGGGAGCTTCTGAAAAAACTATGGTTTTTTATTTTATCTACTCTATCTCTGTTTCATCTTCCATATCTTTCCCATTTATCATTTCTTCATAGGCTTGTCTGTATTCTTTTGTGTGAGTAGCAACTTTAAGTAATTCTTCTATCTCATCGTTAGTAAACATGATAGGATTTTTAATGACTCTTTCTACTATCAAGCCTCTTTGTATGAGCCTATGATTTCTTCTTTTTCGTTCCTTTTCGTTTGCAAGTTTTTCTAATTTCTTGCCTTGATTTTGTAATTGTTTCAGCTTCACATCGCACTTTTCTCTTTCTTGCTGAAGTTCAGAAATTTGTTCCTGTACTTCCTGTAATGTGTTTTCTTTCTTCATTTTTCATTCCTCCGTTTTGGTATCTGCTTGTTTCCATAAAGAAAGGTTAAGCACCTTTTTTTGACACTTAACCTTTCCAAGTTTTTAGATTTTATCTTCTAAAATCTTTCTCAGTTTTTCTAAAATCCTATCCCTCCTCCCACTGATTGCTTGATGTGTAACTTTCTCTCTTCTGCTGATTGACCTTAGACTTTCTTCTTTGTAGAAGATGGCTTCCATCAACTCTCGTTCTTCTTTTGAAAGAGTATTTAATGCTCTATGAAGTTCTTCAATTCGCATTTTTACTTCTACAATTTTTTCTAAGTCTATCTTTTCATCTATGATGTTATCTACAAAGTGTCCATCATGATCCAGTGCCGAAAATGGTATTACATTATGCTTCCAATCTTTTCTTTGGAGATACTTTTCATGCTCTGTTATCTTCCAATAGGCTTTGTAGACTTCTTCACTTACAGGTACGGCTTTGCCTTTTACATAAAGGTAATATTCTTTCTTTGCCACTTAGTCATCCTCCTTTTTAAGTTCTCTGTTTTGGTTTTGAGAATAAAAAAGGAGGACTTCTACACTTTGACGTAAAAAGTCCTCTCGGCTTAAAAACTAATGTTTTATATAATTTTCTATTTTGTTGTTTCTGGTAAAGTATTATTGCTATGTGTAAGCAATTCCAAGAATAAAAAAGGATAATTATATCGTTCTGTGAAAACCGAAACTATAAGTTTTGACATAATTATCCCTCCATTATTTTCCCTCCTAAGTAAATTTATTATTAAATCACTCCTGCTTTTTCAAAATGCTTTTTGAGTATCTTTGTTGCAACGAATGCTCCTATGCAAGCAAGAACAAAAGTTATCAAGCCAAATCCTACTGCCCACGAAACTTTGAAATAAGATAATGCTTCATTTATTTGTGCTTCGCTCATTTTCCATTTTGATGCTCTTTCCACAAAAGAAGCTGTCCCGAATAAAATCACAGGAATTACTGTTCCTAAAAAATCTGCTAATGCAAATATCCCATATCCAATAATCATTCGTCCCTTGCTCTCATAATTTCCTATAATCAAATCACATATAATTCCACCGATTACAGCAAAGACTGCATGAGGCAAATGTCCTCCTGACAATGCAATTAAACCAAGAAGCGTTCCTGATATTGTAAATACGCCCTTCTTTTTAACTTTCAAAGCCATAAGTATATAAACGGTAGCAGCTACCATAAAGCTAACTCCTGAAGCAATAAATCCTCCAATCACTGTTGTTGCCATAGCAAATGCAACCACCATGTATATGACAATTCCAATTGCATTAAAGATTCCGATTGTAATAAAATCACGACCATTTAATTTGTTTTTCATAAAAGTCCTCCTAATAAATTTTCTGTATTACTATCACAAGAGCAATCATCAAAGCTCCTAATAGTCCAATCAACAAATCCGCCCATCTAAACCTCAATTTTGTCAATGTAACCCTGTTCTCATCACTATCAAGTCCTCTAATGAGTGCTGAAGCTGACAGTTCATCTGAAATCTTAATCATCCTCATTAAAAGTGGAACAAGCGTATATTCAATATATTTAAATGGATGTAGCAACGGGAAAAATCTACTTGTTACGATTCCTCGAATCTTCATATTCTCTTTTAATGCCTTGAGTTCTATTCTTATAGTTGGTACAAACCTAAGCAAAACACTAAAAGGTATACCAATGCTTCTTGGTACTTTCATTCTATTTAATGCTTCAAGCATTTCACTTACACTTGTAGTCTTTGTTATATATCCACCAAACATAGCAATTAAGGTCATCCTTGATGCAAAGTAAATAAACATATATATTGCAAATACGATACTTGCTTCACGAAACTTTCCAAGCCCTAACTCTATGCAGTATAAAAGCACAAAAAACAAAATAAAGCGTAATGCTCTTTTCCACATACTACTGTATACATACAGAAAAAAGGCAAAGACAATCAGTCCGAAAAGTAGGATTGTATCGCTTATAAAAAAGCTGGTAAAGGAGGCAATTGGAAGTAGAATAAGTTTTATTCTCGGATCGACTGTTTTTCTATCTATCAAGTTCTCTACCTCCTCTCATCTTGTCTAATATGAGAAATTTGTTACTTTCACTCATATCTAAAACAGTTTCTATTTTTCCATCTCCCATTACCCACAGATCGCTTACTGTGTTTGCTAAAAACTCAAAATCATGACTTATTACCAAGACTGTTGTCCCATTTTTTAATTGTTCTTCAATCAATTTTGCCACCGAAAGCATTGAGTCTTTATCACAACCTGATGTTGGTTCATCATAGATAAAAACTTTTGCCTGTTTCATCATTCCACAAGCTATTGTCAGTCTTTGTTTTTCTCCTCTTGATAAAGCAAACGGATGCTTATCAATGTATTTGTCTAAGCCAAGTACACTCAAAATAGACTTTGCCTTTTGAGTATTTTCTTTTTTATCTTTACTTGAAATACCAAGTAGCATTTCATCAAGTACACTTTCCGAAAACAACTGATAGTCTGAATCTTGAAAGACAAAATATGACATATCCATTAAATCTTTATGATTAAGCGACTTATCTTTTCCAGCCCATATTGTTCCCTCTTTTATCTTCTCAAGTCCTGAAATCACTCTTGCAAAGGTGGTTTTCCCGGTACCATTTAAGCCTATAAGACCAATGGCTTTTCCACACTCCATATTGAAATCAAGATGATTTAAGATGTACTTGTTTTGTTTCTTTCCATCCTTAGCTACATTCGGATAGCAAAATCTCAAGCCTTTTCCGTTGATACTTTCATCATTTAATTGATATGAATCTTTCTTCTCACTTATCCTGTATTCTTCTAATTCAAGAGTTCTTAGCCCATTTTCATCCCAAAACTCCCCTTCAAGACGGATAACTTCTTCCCGACTCAAGTCCTGTGCAATCTCTCCATCTTTCACCAAAAGAAAACGGTCAAATAAAGATTTTACATAGTACAAACGATGCTCAATTAGAACAACTGTTGTTCCTTTTTTCTTTAATTTCTCCAAAATTAAAAACAGGTCAAATGTTGCTTTCATATCCAAATTTGCTGAAGGTTCATCCAAAATTAAAACTTTCGGATTCATCGCATAGATGCTTGCAATAGCTATCTTTTGTTTCTGTCCGCTTGATAATTCAAAAACAGATTTTCCTTTCAGTTCCTCAATATCCAGTTCTGCATATACTTCTTCTACTCTCTGTTTGATTTCATATCTTGATTTGCAGATCGTTTGAAGCCCAAAAGCTATTTCTTCATCTGTAGTTGTTGTAAAAAACTGACTTCTTGGATCTTGAAATACAGTCCCTACAATATGCCCTATTTCATGAAGTAATAATTTGCTTATATCTTTTCCGGACACAAAGGCTTCTCCTTTCATTTTGCCTTTGTAATAATGTGGTATAAGACCATTCATTACACTTCCAAGAGTGCTTTTACCACTTCCACTTTTCCCTGAAATTAAAACAAATTCACCTTTTTTAATTTCAAGATTGATATTTTTTAAAGCAGTTCGCCCATCTTCCCATTCATAAGAAACATTTTTTAACAAAATCATGATTATACCTCGTACTGAGCTTTCCATAATTTTGTGTAGTAACCATCTTTCTCAAGAAGTTCCCCATGCTTTCCTTTTTCAAGTAAATTTCCTTTTTGAAATACGAGAATTTGGTCAGCTTTTTGAATGGTTTTTAAATGATGAGCCACTACAAGTACAGTTCTATTCTTTGCAAGTTCTGTAATAGCATCTTGTATCAAAGATTCATTTACAGGATCAACATTACTTGTCATTTCATCAAGAATTAAAATAGGTGCATCCTTTAGAAAAGCTCTTGCAATAGATATTCTTTGTCTCTGTCCACCTGATAAAATCCCACCATTTTCTCCAATATCAGTTTCATAACCTTTTGGTAAACTCATAATGAAATCATGTATCCTCGCTTTCTTTGCAGCTTCAATGATTTCTTCTTTCGTTGCTCCTTTTTTACCTACCTTGATGTTTTCTTCAATGGTATTATCAAACAACTGAACATTTTGCATGACAATACTAATACGATCTAAAAGCTCATCATAAGGAATATCCCTTATATCAGTTCCTCCGAGGGTAATTTTTCCTTTATGCACATCATAAAATCTTAAAAGCAAGTTGGTTATAGTAGTCTTTCCACTACCTGATTCTCCAACTAAGGCTGTCATAGTTTTTTCAGCAATAGAAAAGCTCAATTTTTCCATTTTAAATTCATCTTTTTCATAGGAAAAATCTATGTTTTCAAAAGCTATATCATTATCCATCGGAACAATTCCATTCACTTTATCCGGGATTACATCTGCATATAAAATTCTTGAAAGTCTTTCGTAACTATCTACCGCCGAAACATAGTTCATATAGTGTTGTTCCATAGAAGCGAACGGCTTATAAAACTCTTTTGAAATTACTGCAAAGATAATAAAATTAAGTACATCAAGACTTCCCTTTATAACAAGTATTGCTCCTGCAATTAAAAGAACTAAATATCCAATATCCAGTAAAAACCCAAATATAGATAGCTGTTTTGCCTTGAATCTTGAAGCTACTTTGCTTGTTTCTCCAAACTTTTTTGTCTTGTTCATAAGCTCATTATCCAAGCTTTTATTGTTTGAAAAACTCTTTAGTACAGGTATTCCTCTAACATATTCAACAAATAAGCTAACCATATCAAGAAGTGCTGAATTATTCTGATTCTCTATTCTTTCAGATTGCTTAATTGTCAGATATAGAAAGACAAGTGCAATCGGAACAGATACAGCCATTAGAATAGCAAGTTTGAAATCAATACTTGCAAGACCGATAAATACGACTGCACCTATCAAAAAATCGCCAAACATTCTCGACCACATGTGTCCTACAACAAGAGACATATTATCAACATCTTTGTGTAAAATTGTATTGATCTCTCCCAGTCTTTCATTGGTATAAAATCCCAAACTGAATTTTTTCAATTTAATAATCATGCGTTCTCTGATTTGCTGAACAATATCAAAACCTGCACTATGCTTTTTCATATCTGCAACCATATTACAAATGCCTTTGAATACTACAAGTAACCCAATTGCAATAAAACCTTTATATAAACTTGCTAAACTCGTCCCATCAAATATCTGAAACAGTATAGAAAATACGATAACAATCATGGCTATGGAGCTTAGTCCATAAAGGGCAAAGAATACACTTGATATAATCAAATCTCTCTTGCCGGTTTTTGTAAGCAGCTTTAACATTTCTCTAAACATTTTCTGTTACCACCTCTTTCAAATTCCATCTATCTACCTTGTTCTGTGCTTCAACCATATCCTTATAGAACTCACATCTTTTCATCAACTCTTCATGGCTTCCTGCATCAAGAACAACACCCTTATCCATAACTATAATTTGGTCTGAATCTCTAATTGTGTTTAGATGATGAGCAATTGTAATAATGGTTTTATCCTTGCTTAAATCGTCAATTGCTTCGCCGATTAGTCTTTCATTTTCACTATCAACAGCTGCCATTGCTTCATCTAATATTAAAATCGGTGCATTTTTCAGTATCATTCTTGCTATGGAGATTCTTTGTTTTTCTCCACCAGATAACTTAACTCCCATTTCACCTACTCGTGTTTCATATCCATTTGGCAATGCTGAAATAAAATCATGGCATCTTGCTTTTTTAGCAGCTTCTATGACTTCTTCTTTTGTTGCATTTAGTTTTCCAATTGCTATATTTTCAAAAATACTTAAATCAAAAAGGATAACTTCTTGTTGCACACTACCAATCAGCATTGAGATATTTTCTTGACTATATTCTTTTATATCTTTTCCATTTATCAGTATTTGTCCTTCATCTGCATCCCAAAATCCCATAAGCAAATTAGATACAGTACTTTTCCCACAACCACTTGCTCCTACAAAGGCGTTCAAACTATTTTTCTTAAAATTCAAATTGATATTTTTAAGCTCAAAGCTATCTTTTCCGTATGCAAAATTCACATCTTTAAATTCTATATTTCCAAATTCTAAACCTTGTTCTGTCTTTTTCTTTGGAAGCGGAACTGTTAAAACTTTTCCAATCGCCTTTAGTGCTTCCTTAAACACAATAGAAAAATGTTGCAATGTAGCCGTCTTACTTATAGATGCAGTAAAAGCAGACGATAAAATAATGGCAAGTATAAAATTAGGGGTTGTAATATTTCCATAGTAAAGAAATATACTTCCCAAAATCATGACAATAACTACTCCAATTTCCATAAATATGTCAATGAGTCCCATTGGAATTGTAATTGCTCCCATGCTCTTTTTAACCCAGTAAATATATTCTCTTGCCGTTTTTAATGTTCTTTCACTAATCTCCTCTTCTTTAGCAAAAGCCTTAATCACAGAAATATTTTTTACATATTCCATTAGCTCTTCTCTCATCTTATTTTCATGGTTAAAGTAAATAGCAAAGTTTTTATCCATTGTTTTCTGTGAAAGAACTTTTACCAAATACATGAGTGGAACTCCAGCAATCATTCCAAGAGCAAGACGCCAATCAACAAAAATCATAGCTACAAAAATAATGGTAGGCAGAAGTGTAACTGCCATTATTTCAGGAAGACCATGGGCAAGGTATACTTCCACTTGCTCTACATCATGTTGAACAATGTTGGTAAGCTCTCCTGTATTATGTTCTTTAAAGAATCCCAAACTTAGTTTTTTCAGATGACCGATAATATCTAACCTAAGTTCTGTTAATTTTTCGTATGCTTTCTCATGGGCAACCTTTGTTGCAAAATAATAAAACACTCCTTTTAATACAAACGATATAAAGATTCCCAAGAATATATACTTTAAATTACCTTCGTTAATATTGTTTGTGATTAAAGAACTAATCAAATATACAAGTAAGATTTGTGGTATCAAATCAAATACTATTTTTAAAGCAAGAAGTGAATTGGATAAACTATTTTTCCCAATCACTTTTTTCCTTAATTCTTTTTCCGGCATGAACAACTCTCCTTTCAAAATTGAATAATATTGAATTTTAATTCAGTATTAAGGTTTAAAGTAAGACTTTGCTGATTACGCAAAGTCTATTTTATCCGATCACTATATTTTTTTAAATTACTGTATCAGCAAATCAAAAATTATAGCACAATCTTTTTCCATTTTCTAATCTTAGTTCTAAACGTTCCAAAAGGGGCAACCGTATTAACATGAATAAACTTATAAACTTCCCATGTCGCTGTTTTAGTAGCTTCATCAGCCCATTTTCTCATATGCGGTTGAAATAATTCTTCTTCACTTAGTGTATCAATCATTGTATAGATAGATATAATATTTTCTTTCAATCGTTTCTTTAATTCTTCTATCGATAAATGAGCATAAGTATCGGTAAACCACTGATATAATTCTCCAAGTTGATTCCATTTAAACATATCCGACGGTGTCTTTACTTCAAAACCGTTTTTCTCATCTTTTTCCCATTTCAAAACTAATGTTGTCCATCCGAGTTGATAAGCAAGATTTTCTGCTGGTGTTCTGTCAACTTCAGGGACTCTCTTATCTTTGAGAGATTCAGGAATAATATCAAATTCAGAAATATACTTTTCAAAACTTTTATTTATCTCAGATTTCAGTTCTTCTTTATCTTTATATATCTTCAAAATATCTCCTCCAAAAATTTAAATTTATCGCATTTAAATATCAAATCAACTTACAATGATTCCACTCCCTTGTAATAACACTTTGCAATAAGTTTTAGCATATCTTTTGCCCACTTTTCACTTTGATAATGCCTTGCTATTTCAAGAAGTCCCTCTGTAAAGTTACTGGCTAAAATATGGGCAAGCATTGGATCATATTCCTGTTTCGATTGTCTTTTTAAACTTACTTCAATATGAACCTGCATTTGCGATATGAGTTTTTGTTTTGCTTCTGTATGCTTTGTACCTGAGCTTTTATCCATTAAAATAATTAACTTCTTACGATCTTTTAAAAGTTCATGAATATAATTTTCTCCAACTTCATCAAACCTTTCAGAAGCAGAACCTTTTTCCAAAGATTCTTCCTCATTAAAAGCTGACTCGAAGTTTATATAAACAGAACTTACTACTGCATCAAACAAAACTGCCTTATTTTTGAAATAGGTATAAATTAGTGCCACAGGAATATCTGCTTCTTTTGCAATTTCTGTTAATTTGGCACCTCTATAATCCTTTTTATAAAATACTTTTTCTGCTGCTTCGAGTATTCTATTTCTAACTTCTTCTTTTAATACTTGTGCCATAGCACACCTCTTTCTATTCCAATACTGAATCTATATTTAATAATAAATTAAAATTCAATATTTGTCAAGATAGATTTAAATATTTGTTTTTATATACTCACTCACCGGTATCCCCACTCTTTTCAAAACCTTTATTTTCTCCTGTTTCTTCTGTTCTCTTCTTGCCTTATATTTATCTTCATACTCTTTCTGTTTTCCACTCGCTTTACGCTTTAGGTAATTTTGATGTAGCTTGTCTTTTCTTTCTTCGATTTTTCTTTCTTCTTTCTCAAGTTTTTGTTTTTTTTCTTCGCTTAACTCCGCCTGTGGTAGTTCGTAATTACCTATGAAATTAAAGTAAATTTCTATCTTTTGCTTTGATGTCTGACTTCCTTTTCTATCTCTTTCATGTACGATAATCTTTTCTACAAACTCATTTATCATTGTAGTTGTAAGTTCATCAAAGTTTTCATAACGACTGATAAGAGATATAAATTTTCTTGCTCTGTCTGTTTCTTTTTCATATCTTGATACCTGCTGCTCTAAATCTTTGATCTCTTTGCTTAAAGTTATCTGCTCTGTTTCATATTGATTGTTTAGTATCTCATATCTGCTATTTGGTATTTTGTTAAGGATCATATCTTCGTAAATTCTGCACATAAGTCGTTCGAGTTCCCTAAGTCTGTTTTGGCTTTCCGTTAATCTTACCTTTTTCTTTTCTATCTCTATTTTTTCCTTTTCTTCCATTTCATTTTGAATGGAACGGATAAAGGCTTCATTATCTTCATCAAGGTATTTTTTAATGTCTTTCAGTGTTTCCCTAATAAGGTTTAGGACTGCTTCTGCTTTTATTCTGTGTGCTGATGGACAAAGTGTGCCGCAAGGGGTTTTGGTATAGGCACTGCAAGTGTAATAGGGAATATTCTTATAGTTGCTTGTTCTATGAACATACATCTTGCTCCCACAATCTGCACAATACATCAATCCTGTTAGTGGGTGATATTCGCCCCAACCATCAGGATACCTTTTTACATTTCCTCTTATCCTTTGCACATTATCAAAGGTTTCTTGGTCTATGATTGCTTCGTGAGTATTTTCAAAGATGAGCCAGTTATCTTCGGATACATATTTACTTTTCTTATCCTTGAAATGCTTTCTTGTTTTAAAGTTAACTGTATGCCCTAAGTATTCTTTTTTCTTTAAGATACTTGCAATTGTGGAACTACACCAACGATAAGGATATTCAAAGTTTTTGCTTTGATGTAATCCATATCCCATTTTTTGCTGATGATAAGCGGGTATATCTATCTTATCTGCTTCCAGTATCTTTGCTATTTTATATGGTCCTGCTCCGTCCATTGTAAGATTAAATATTCGTCTTACTATCTCGGCTGCTTTTTCATCTACAACCCACTTATCTTTGTCTTTTTCATCTTTGATGTAGCCATAAGGTGGAGTGCTTGCCGTATGCTTTCCGCTTTCTCCTTTTGATCTAAATGTAGATTGTATTTTTCTTGAAGTATCTCTTGCATACCATTCATTCATAATATTTCTAAAAGGGGTAAAATCATCTTCTCTGTAAAAGCTGTCTACATTGTCATTGATAGCAATCAGTCTTACGCCCTTTTGTCTTAATATCTCCATACATTGACCGACTTTGAGATAATCTCTGCCAAGTCTGCTCATATCTTTTACAATGATACACCCAATATTTCCTTGATTAACTCCGTTCATCATTGCCATAAATCCCGGTCTGTCAAACTGCGTTCCACTTATTCCATCATCTGTAAAGTGAATGATGTTTGACAGGTTATTTTTGCTTGCGTATTCTTCCAATATTTTTTTCTGATTGATGATAGAGTTGCTTTCTCCTTGCAGTTCATCATCACGACTTAATCTCTCATAGAGTGCTGTTATCTTTTCAAAATTCCTCATTTTTACCCCCTTTCTCTTAATTTTTCAATAAAAAAGAATTAAGAAGCACATATTTCACTAAAATAGTGATTAAGTGTTCTCCTTAATTCTATTACTCCTGCTGCCAGCTTATATTTCTTATATTGCTTAACTGCAAAATGGCTTGGGTCTTTCTTTTCAAGAGCTTCAAATAGCCTATCAATTGGGTTCATATAGGTTTCGTCATCTTCTCTGACTTCACTTGCGTCAATCATATCTAAGAGTGTTTTAAAATTCTTTTCTTCTTCAGGTGCTTCATAATAAATATACCCAATAAGAGCAGTGTAATATAGCTTTTCAGCCTTTACCCAAAAATCTTCTCCTGCCTTTTCTCCATCTCCCTTGGTGTTGGCAATAATTGTTTGAACAAGTTTTAAAATATCTTTTTCACTTCTCAAATAGGCAAATGGATTGTATTTCATGGACTTTTTGAAGTTTATTGTGTTTAATATCTTTATGTTATATCCATTTTCATAAAGCATTTTTCCACACTCTAACACAAGTGTGCCTTTAGGGTCTGTTACTACATAGGAAGAGTGCATTTGCATTAGATTTGGCTTTACATAAAATCTTGTCTTGCCTGATCCAGAACCACCTATTACTAATACATTCTTATTTCTAGCGTATTTAGGGTTTTTAGGTCTTGAGTTCATTGTAAGTCTTTCAGTATTAGTTATAAGAACATTGTTTTCAAACTTAGGGTCAATGTATGGAGCAATATCCTTGCTTTCTCCCCATCTTGCAGATCCATATTCCTTGCCTTGCCTATATTTCTTTTTGTTTTTACCTTTGCTATAAACAATTAGCTTAACAAGACCAGCAACTGAAATACCTACTAACAAGTCCCTTGGATTAAGGCTTGGTATATAGGATAAAGTTCCTATATCGGAAATTCCCACCATTAATCTATCAATAATATCTCCTCCTACATAAGAATTGATGTGCTTAGAAAAGATGTTTCCAATATAGAAAAAGGATAAATAAGGAATGTTTGATAATATAAATTTCTTTGGGTTGTCTATTTTAATTAAGTTTTTAATATCAGAAAGAATGGCTTCTAATATTTTATTCATCGTAGAAACCTTCACTATCTAATAAAATTAGTAGGTAGTGTCTTCCCTTTGGTGTTATAAATGTTTGTATGCCTACAAGTGTACCTAGTGGATCAACCCATTCTTTTACTTCAAAATATCCCTTATTCTTATCTGCATAAGGTAAGAGCTTCTTTTTCTTATCTCTATAAATTAATCCTTTATCCATTAAAAAGCTTATAAACTGATTTTGTGGTATTCCTAACTCTTTGGCAGTATTTCTAAAGTTTGTAAGTAGATTATAATCTACTAATTTGTCATAATAGTCTGCCTTTGGTTTTAATTCTTCAATCTCTTTTTCTCTCTCGGCAATAATTCTATTGGCTACAAGAATTGCATCTGCTAGTAGCTCTTCATTAGTTTTCTTTTCTTGCCCTGAAATATATCCTCCATTCTTTCTAATACTTGGTAAGACTTCTCTAGTTACCCAAGCTTTGAATATTTTTGCTTTTGGGAGTTTTGATGAAAGGATAAGTGAATACAAGCCTGATTCGTTAATTATTGAAATATTCTGTATTCCTCCAGGGGTGTTCCATTTCGTTACACCCTTATCTTCTTCATCTACATGGTCATAAATAGCTTTTCTTGGATTAACATAACCTAACATAGTTGCTACTTCATTTGCTATAAAGAAAAACTCACCGTCTTTTTCTATAACAGTGAGTTTCCCAAAATTCTTATTTTCAAATGTTTTTAAATTACTTATCATAAGCTTTGCTCCTTATGTTTATTTTTAACTTTATCTTTGCTGATGGTGTCCTTAGCCATATCTTTAAACTTATTTATAGTCTTCGTTATTGAATCTTTTCTATCGGCCTTTCTTTCAGAAGCCTTAACTGCTTTTTTAAAGGCGTGTTCCATTACTTTTATATCCTTAGATTGAAAAAACACAGAGTGGTTGCCAGTTTCCTTATCTTTCATAACAGAAAACTTCACTCCGTGTTTGTTTAAAATTTTCTTTAGTTCTTTTAACTCAGGATCTTTTAGATTAATTTCTTCTAACTGTCCCTTTTTAACCATATCTTTTAGCTTTACTTCTTCTCCATTATTTTTTATTACATTTTTCAAGCCTCCTTGTTCCTCTATTTGCTTGTGTACTTTCTTTAATGCATCAAGAATTGCTTTACTTGTTGCTTTTGCAAGCCTTACTTCAAGATTAAGGCTCGACCTAGATACTTCTTCATTAATCATCTATTCCACCTCCATATAAAAGTAACTCTTTGTATTTTCTTAACTTCTCTTGTTGAATTTTTCTTCTAAAATCTTCTCCCGTAACTTTAACTGGTATTGTCATTTCAAGTATTCTTGAATATATCCTCTGATACTCAAGGTTAATATTAGGATTTTGAATAATTTCCAATGATAAGTTTGTAGTAAAAATTGTCGGCCTACCCTTTAAGTATCTTGAGTTTATAATGTTATATACTTGTTCTCTTGCATAAGATGTATCCCTTTCAATTCCAAGGTCATCTAAGATTAACAAAGGAATGTTAGAGAGGTTACTTATTATTTCATTTGAATCAACCTTAAATGCAGATTTTTGTATTTGATTTATAACCTGAGATAAATTCATAATCTTAACTTTAACTTGTTCTCTTTCAATTAATTCATTTGCAATAGAACAAGCAAGATAAGTCTTTCCACTACCAACATCTCCATAAAATAAAAGTCCTACATTGTCTTCCTTCATTTGTTCAAAATTTTTAGCATAATTATAGGCAACCTTGTAAGCTTGACCTTTTTCATTTAAGAATCTCTCAAAAGTATATTGGTGTTGGTTTGGCGATGAAAAGCAATCTCTTTTTAGCGATGATATTCTCGTTAATATTTCTCTTTCTGCATTTTCCTTATCTCTTTTTATTTCACATTCACATTTAATTCTTGGAATAAACTTTGTAAATCCAAGGTCAAGTAATTCTCCATCAACTCTTTTACCGCATACCTTGCAATAGATATGTCCATTTCTTTCAATATCATTTTCTCTTAATACAAAATCTTTTAAGTTTTTCATAAACTCTCTCCTATATCGTAATTCATTTTCCTTGTTGTATTATCATTAATATTTTTTGCCTGATCATTAAGATACCAATTGATTATCGTTGCCTTGTGATCTTGATAAACTCTGTTATTTGCTTTCATATATGACGACAATCTATCAATGTATTCACTAATTCTACTTCCTAACTCATTTGTTAAGTCCTTGTATTCTTCATCAGTCAAAAATATGTTTTTATATATTCCATAAGGCTTTTGCCCCTTATTAAAATCATTCTTTCTTAACTCATTATTACTAATATTGTTATAGTTACCTTCCGATTTTCGAAAATCTTGACTTTCGATAATCGAATCTCTTGAATTTCGATTATCGAACTTCTGGAATTTTGTTTTTCGAACTTCTTGATTTTTTAATTCCATATTATTAAATATGCTCATAAAGTCTTTAACATAAATTCTGTTAGGCTTTCCAAGTCCTTGTCTTTTCTTTTCAATCAATCCTATTCCTGATTTAATATCAAGTTCAGCTATTAATTTATTTGCTTTTTCACTGGCACAATTAAATTGATCTTTTATACTTTCAATTGTGTAGTAAATAAAGACTTTTCCATCTTCATCTATCCAGCCATTTTTATATGAAAGACCCATTCGATTAAGCATATATGAATACAAAACTTTTGCTTCAATAGAAATGCTCTCAAAAACTTCATCTTCCATTAATACCATAGGTAACCTAATGAAGTTATACATTTCAGATTGCCTATTATAAAAATAATCAAAATTCATCCCTACCTCCTTTCTTTGAAATAAAAAAGACGACAGAATTATTACTTTCTATCGTCTACGGTTGTCTTATATTTATTTTTCTTCAAATTGATTTTATTGTATAGTTTAATAATTCTAATAATCCAATAACATATATACCTAATTTAGGTAATCCAAATGGACTAAATAAAAATGCTAATATTAGTGCTTCAATTACAATTTGCTTGTCTCCTTGAAAAATGCTAGCTATTCCAATTATAAAAATCAAAGTAGAAACTACGCTTAACAACGCAGTACTCAAACTTAATATGAAGGTTAAAAAAGCTATGAGCAAACTCAACACTAATCTTATCGGTAATAAAATTATTCTAATTATCCATCTCATACATACTCCTAAAAATTAAACTGGGATTCATAACAAACCCCAGTTTCATAATTAGCGTGTCCTTTAATATAATTTTGATCCTGCTGGAATATTATCATCCAGCATTATTAAGTTAAGTTTTTCTTCACCGTCATACTCACAAATTGCAGATATAATCATACCTTCTGAGTCGATTCCCATCATCTTACGAGGAGGAAGATTACAAATTGCAAGTAGTGTCTTTCCAATTAAGCTCTCCGCGCTGTAATATTCCTTAATACCAGATAAAATAACTCTTTCTTTTTCAGAACCATCATCTAATGTAAATTTCAAAAGTTTTTTTGACTTAGGAACTTCTTCGCAGTTTTTAACCTTTACAACTCTAAAATCAGATTTTGAGAAAGTTTCAAAGTCTACCATATCTTCAAATAATGGTTCAACTTTCACTTTTGAAAGGTCAATTTCTTCTGTCGTAAGTTTGTCGTAAGTTTCGTAAGTTCCTTTTGACAAACCCCCATTTTCTGCCTTTTCTAAGCCTATTGGCTTCATTGTTGGGAATAGTAGGACGTCTCTGATGGAGTGTTGGCCGGTTAGGATCATGATTAGTCTGTCGATACCAATTCCAAGTCCACCTGTTGGAGGAAGACCTACTTCTAGGGCATTTACAAAGTCATAATCCATCATTTGTGCTTCATCATCGCCTGCTTCTCTTTTTCTAACTTGGTCTTCAAATCTTGCTCTTTGGTCTTCAGCATCGTTTAATTCTGAGAAGGCATTGCCGATTTCTGCTCCAGAAATAAAGGCTTCAAACCTGTATGTTAGTGATCTGTCGTCGTTCTTTCTCTTTGCAAGTGGTGATATTTCTACTGGGTAGTCAGTGATGAAAGTTGGTTGGATTAGCTTATCTTCAACAAATTCATCAAAGAATTCCGCGATGATTTCGCCTCTTGTTTCCTTAACTTCAACACCTTTTTCCTTGGCGATAGCTTTCGCTTCTTCGTCAGTTTTTATTTCGTTAAAGTCAACACCAGAATATTCCTTTACAGCTTCAATCATTGGAATTCTCTTCCATGGAGCCTTAAGCTCGATTTCCTCGCCGTCAAATTCAACGACAGTTGTACCTTTTACTTTCTTAGCAACGTGCTCTACCATGTTTTCAGTGATTTCCATCATGTCTTCATAGTCGCCGTAAGCTTGATATAATTCCATAGCGGTGTATTCTGGGTTGTGGGTTGCATCCATTCCTTCGTTTCTAAACATCCTACCAATTTCATATACCCTGTCAAAACCACCCACGATTAACCTTTTTAAGTAAAGTTCGTTGGCAATTCTTAAGTACATATCAATATCTAGGGTATTGTGATGGGTAATAAATGGACGAGCTGTAGCTCCACCTGCAATTGTATTTAGGATTGGAGTTTCTACTTCAAGGAATCCTCTGTTGTCCAAAAATTCTCTGATAGCAGAAATGATTCTTGATCTTTGTACAAAAACTTCTTTTACTTGAGGATTTACAATTAAATCTATATATCTTTGTCTATATCTAAGGTCTGGGTCTTTTAGTCCGTGCCATTTTTCTGGAAGCATTTGAAGGGCTTTGGTTAAAAGATTTGACTCAGCTACTTCTATAGAAATTTCACCTTGGTTGGTCTTAAAAACTTTTCCTTCAACACCGATGATATCACCGATATCGTATTTTTTGATATATTTAAAGTCATCGCCGATAACATTTTTACGGTTTACAACTTGGATTTGACCAAGATCATCTTGGACATCCATAAAGCTCATGTTACCATGGCCTCTCTTAGCAAGAATTCGTCCGGCTACCCTTACAGTTTGGTCTTCGTATTTTTCAAAGTTATCCTTGATTTCTTTTGAACTAATTCTGTTTTTAAAATTAACTATGCGGTGTGGGTCTTTGCCCTCTTCCTTAAGTTCGTGAAGTTTTTCCCTTCTGATCTTAAGCATTTCATTTAAATCTTGAATATTATCAGCCATTTTTTCTCCTTACTTAATATTTTTTATAACAAAATACATCTTGCCATTAGGTGTGTCTACTTCTACCCTGTCGTTAACCTTATGGCCTATAATCGCTTCTCCAACTGGAGATTCATTAGAAATATACCCTTCAAGTGGGTTTGATTCAGCTGTTCCTACGATTTTGTATTCAACATCTTCTTCAAATTCTTCATCATAAAGGGTAACAGTATTACCAACACCAACTACGTCCGCATTTTCGTTAACCTCGATAGTCTTGGCGTTTCTAATCATGTCTTCAATTTTCATGATTCTTGATTCAACTTCACCTTGTTCATTTTTTGCTTCATCATAATCAGCATTTTCAGAAAGGTCGCCAAAGCTTCTTGCTATCTTAATTTTTTCTGCCATTTCTGGACGTTTTTTGGTTTTTAAATACTCTAATTCGTCCTCTAATTTTTCTAATTTTTCCTTAGTTAATATTACTTCTTTCTTTTCAGTCATTATAATCACCTAAAATTTTTCTATATTCATCTAGCAGTTCAAAAATTTCCTTGCTAGTATGGATCTTATTTACCCTGTCCCTGTATTCGCTAGACATATAAAGACCCTTGATGTACCATCCAACATGTTTGCGCATTTGATTTATAACTAGCCTTTCGTCCTTAAACTTAAGGGCCAATTCGTAATGCTCTTTTATTTGAGAAATTATTTCATCAAATGAAACTTTTTCATAGGAGCCTTTTTCTAGGTATTCCTTGATATAGCGAAAGATGAAGGGATTTCCCATAGCACCTCTGGCAATCATCGCCCCATCAGCTCCTGTTATCTCCATTGCTTTTATAAAATCTTCCGGAGTGAAAATATCTCCGTTTGCAATTACTGGTATATTCACAGCATCCTTTAATTTTTTAATAGCCTGCCAGTCAGCATGGCCCGAATACATGGCTTTTCTGGTCCTTGCGTGAAGGATTAAATAGTCCGCTCCTCCCTCTTCCATGGCCTGGCCGTTTTCAATATAATTTATCGAATCATCATCAACACCAAGTCGATATTTGATATTAATGATTTTGTCAGTTGACTCCCTCAAGGCCTTGGTAATCTTATAGACCTGATGGGGATTTTTGAGTAGAGCAGATCCTTCTCCATTATTGAAAATTTTTGGAGCAGGACAACCCATATTAAAGGATATTTCTTTGATATTGGTAATAGGATTTATCTTTTCCTCTACTACTTTTTTTATCTTGTCTATATCTGAGCCAAAAATTTGGATATTGGCGTTTTTTTCTAGGTCAGATATAAACATGATATCAGCAGTGGCCCTGTTATCAAAAGCTAGGGCATTAACTGAAACCATCTCTGTGAAAGTCTTATCACAGCCATTTTTCTCACAAACAATCCTAAAGGCAGTATCTGTCACACCCGCCAGGGGTGCAAGCATAATTTCCTTACCTGTCAAGGTTTCGCTCATAGATTATCCTTAGGCCTTCAAGCATGAGATCAGGCTCAATGGTGTTGATATACTTGCTAGATTGGGAAATCAACTCCGAAAAACCACCTGTTGCTATGACATTGATTTGGCTTTTGTCCACACCCACTCTTTCTACGATTTCATCTTCGATTGTTTCAATGAGTTTATCTATCATACCGATATAGCCAATTACAATTCCGGCATTAATGGCATCTGAGGTTGATTCTGTGATGGCTGTAGTAGGTTGTTTTAGTTCGATTTTTGGAAGCTTTGCAGTTTTCCCAAAAAGTCCATCCTGGGCAATTTTTATACCAGGAGCAATGACTCCACCAAGATATCTGCCATCAGATGTGACTACATCAACAGTTATGGCAGTACCCATATCAACAACTACAGAAGGTCCGCCGTATTTTTCGTAGGCTGCGACTGCATCTACAATCCTATCAGCTCCAACCTCGCTTGGGTTTTCATAATCGATTGTTATTCCTGTGTAGGTATCAGAAGTTACAATCTTAGCTTCCTTGCATAGAAGTTTCCTATTAGCCGATTCCCAATTATATAAAACATCTGGTACAACGCATGAAATCATTGTATCTTCAATGTCTTTGATATCTATATTGTGGATCATAAACATATTAAATAAAGTAGCAACTAATTGATCGCTGGTGCTTTTCAAGTCAGTTGCCACTCTAAATCTAGCCTTTAAATTTTCTTTTTCATAGACACCTATAACGGTGGTTGTATTTCCAATATCTATAACCAGTAACATATATTCATCCTTTGCTTAATTTAACTCTTATATGATACGGTTAAAGGGCTATTTTTTCAAGCTTATTTGCCTAGTTTGTACTTTCTTATAAGGTCATTTATCTCTGCTATGTCTTCTTTTCTAACTTTTACAGTCTCACGAGTAGTGTTCTTGTCTTTCTTTATAGCCATTACAAGCTCACCTCTATTGGTATCAAAGCCCCATTTTTTGAGTTCTTTGAAGCTTACAAAGCCGGAATTTAGAAGCATGCCTTCTTCAGCTATATATAATTTGCTGAGGGAAAAAATCATAAAAACAAAAGCCAAAACTACCATAACAACAGCTGTCATCATGGAATTTTTATCGTTTAATTTATAACCATTAAAAAAGTTTACCCCACCAACTACCAAAAGAATTGAAAATAAAATCATTTCCATAGATGAAATTGGTTTTTTAAAGCTTTGAGCATTTTCTCCTAACAATTTCTTATCTTTGGCTTGTTTAAAAAGCCTATAGATAAAGAATACTGTAATTGCCCCATATAAGATAAGTATAATTTTGTCAAATCCTTGCATTTTTCTCTCCCTTTTATCTTAGCAAATAAAATAGGTCTACTGACCTATTTCATCTCTTCTATATCTTCATAAACTGATCTTTTTACTACACCTATATAATTGAGGTTCCTATATAATTGATTGTAGTCAAGACCAAAACCTACCACATATTCATTTGGAATCTTAAAGCCTGTAAAGTCAGGTTTGATTTCAACTTCACGTCTTTCTGGTTTATCAAGAAGGGTAATTATCTTAAGGTCTTTTGGTTCTCTTTTTAGAAGAGTTTCCTTAATTTTCTTTAGGGTAAAACCAGTATCAATGATGTCTTCTACAATCAAAACTTCCTTATCTTTTATATCTATATCAAGGTCCATTAAGATTTTTACATTACCTGAAGAATAGGTATTGTCTTCATAAGATGAAACTGACATAAACTCCATCTTTGTTTCAACATTCAAATACTTAGCAAGTTCTGCCATAAACATCACAGAACCCTTGAGGATGCAAACTAAAATTAGCTCGTCCTTGTCGGCATAGTAGTTGTTTAAAGTCTTTGCTAATTGTTTAATCTTTAGATTAAGACTTTCTTCGTCTATTAAGACTTTTTCAATAAGATTATCTTTGTCAATTTTCATCATAAACCTCGATTTTTAGTATTTTTTTTGTAGCACCTGTGACCTTGAATTCGTCACTTATCCTCAAAGGAGCTAGCCAAATTATTTTATCCTTTGACAAGATCAGAGGAAGTTCATCTCGCCTTTTCCTGTCAATTTTTTGGTCGGATAAAAAATCTTTGAGCTTTTTTTCGCTCTTATGGCCCAGAGGCACAAACCTGTCACCAGGACATCTTGTCCTCACCTTTAGAGGAAAATCCAAAAGGTCATAGTCAAAATACCCTACATTTTTATCTTTTTCGTATTTATCACTATTAATTATACTTGTTTTTATATAAAATCCATTATAAAAAATGGTCTCTTGGTCTCCTAAATATTTTTCAATTAGATTTTTTTCCTTCTTTGTAATTTCTTCTAAAATATAGGAATCATAAGATTTTCTTAGGCTTAGGTCATCTTTTATAAGGACCTTGCCGGTCTCTAAATCTTTTATTTTTAAAAAATCATCAAGATTTTCTTTTGACAAGTCTTTGATTTGTCCCTTTAGGATTTCCACAGATTTTCTTAGGATTCTTCTTAAAATGGCAGGATCTTCTTGGTCAAACTTTTCCTTATCAAAAGAAATTTCGCCCTGGCTTATTCTTGCCATTTCCTTAAATTTTTCATCTACTATTTTATCTAATATTTTTAGGTCATCCTTGGCCAAGGCTGACAAAGAAAAAACCGAATCAATCACATTTGGATTTATTTCTTCAAGGATTGGGATTATATCTAGTCTTACCTTATTTCTTGTATAATCGTTTTCAAAATTTGTGTGGTCTATGGCATAGGAAATATTATTTTCATCTAAATATTCTAAAATTTCTTTCTTTTTTATATCTAAAATAGGCCTAATAATATTTCCTGTCCTATAATCCATAGCCCTAAGACCATCAAGACCAGTTCCCCTGATTATTCTCATAAGGACAGTTTCAGCCTGGTCGTCCTTGTTGTGGGCCACAGCAATTTTACTTGTAGGGTATTTTTTCGCTAAATCACCAAAAAACTCATAGCGAAGGCGGCGACCTGCATCTTCTGGTGATATTTTTAGCTTACTTGCTAAATCATCCATGGACCTGGACCTAGAAAAAAAATCCAAGCCGAGTTTTTCAGCAGTTTTCCTTACTAAGTCTTCGTCCTTATCTGCTTCTATCCTATGAAGATGGTTTAGGTGGGCAAGGACCATATCAAAACCCAATTCTTTTCTAATTTTTTCTAGGATATAAATCATAAACTGGCTGTCAGGTCCTCCACTGGCGCCAACAATTACAGTATCCCCCCTGCTAATTAATTTATTTTCAACAAGGGTCTTGTAAATCCTATCTTCCATTTTCATTTGTCTCTGGATTTTCTCCTTGGTTTGCATTTGGATTTGACTGGTTGTTTTGATTATCATTTGGGTTTGGGTTTTGATTATCATTTGGATTTGCCTGATCATTTTCGTTAGTGGCCTGGTTGGCACCGCTATCAGGATTTTCTTGGTCTGTTTGCTTAGGATTTACAGGCTTAATTACAGAATTTTCTTCTTTTTCACCCTTATCTTCCTCGCCTTTTTTCACCATGCCAAGTTTTTCTTTTGCAACTTTTTCCTTAAATTGATCAGTGTTTCTCATCTCATAATCATTCTTAAGCTCGTCTATCTCAGTTTTGATGTCCTCAAGCTTTTTTTGACCTGAAATGATATCCTTATTCATATCTGCATGTTCCTTATTCATAGCAGAATTAAGGTAGAAAAAGCCCAAGCTTGCTACAATTACAAGTCCTGCAGCAACCCTTAAAAATCTTTTATTTTTTTGTTTTCTTTTAGAAAGGTAGGAATCTTTCCTCGCCCTTCTTCTATTTTTAGCCATCTATTACCTCATACATTCCGTCTGCTGTAGTTTTTTTGGCGCCTTCGATTAGGTCAAGGACCCTGACTTTTAGGACTGATTTACCAAAGGTAATCTCGATAATATCACCTTTTTCAACTTCAGATCCTGGCTTGGCGACCTTGTCATTTATCTTTACACGCTCGTTTTCACAAGCTTCCTTGGCAACTTGTCGTCTTTTTATAATTCTTGAATTTTTTAAAAATTTATCTACTCTCATACTCTAACTTTACTTTTATTGGACTATTATGCAATTTAGCCAAATTTACGATTATTAGTATAGTGTTCTTATGAAATACATCCTCCACATCGACTGCGATGCCTTCTATGCATCCTGCGAAGAAATCAGAAATCCAAAACTTAAAAAAAGACCCATGGCTGTGGGTGGGCTTACTAATAAGTCAATTATTACAACAGCTAATTATGAGGCAAGAAAATACGGCATCCATTCTGCCATGCCTGTTTTCATTGCAAGAGACCTATGTCCAAACCTAATCCTCGTTAAGGTTGACCACCCTTATTATAAGGAGAAATCTCAAGAGGTTTTTGACCTGGTAAAGACCCACGCTAGACTTTTCGAACAGGTTTCAATAGATGAGGCCTACATAGAAGCAGAACTTGACGATCCTTTGACTTTTGCCAAGAATCTCCAAGAAGAAATCCTAGCTAAGACCCAAATTCCAATTTCAATAGGTATTTCCTACAATAAATTTCTAGCAAAACTTGCTTCTGATTGGAACAAGCCCTACGGAATTAAATACATAGGCAAGGATGACGTTAACCAAATCCTTCCAGACCTACCTGTTTATAAGGTCCACGGCATAGGTAGGCGTGCAACTGAGAAACTAAACAGGATTGGGATTTATAAGGTTTCTGACCTTTTAAAACTAGATAGGATATTTTTAGAAAGCCTTTTCGGCAAGGGTGGAGATTATATTTACGATGTAATTAGAGGAATTGATCATAGGCCAGTAAACCCAACTAGGGATAGGAAGTCTATTGGCAAGGAAAGAACCTTTAGGCAAAATACTAATGACGCCAAAGTCCTAAAAGAATATTTGAGAAGAATTTCTGACCTTATTGAAATTGAAATGATAAAAAAAGACATCCAAGCCAAGACAGTTTCCATAAAATTAAAGGATGAATATTTTAAAAACCAAACTAGGTCCATCACCCTCCAAGAGCCAATTTTCCAGGCGGATGACATCTATGAGGAAGCAGTAAATCTCTTAGACGAGGCCTTTAAGGGCGAATACATCAGGCTTATAGGCATTTCCCTATCAAACCTATCGGCTAGGGATGTAAACCAACTGACTTTTTTGTAAAAAAATAACCCGCAAGTATTAATTATACTAATACTTACGGGTTTTAGTTTATTCTTGATCTAAGATTGATTCTTGTGTCGCTTCTTCTTCGCTATCTTCTTCCTCGATTGGTGCGAGGTCTTTTTTGAAGGCTGCCCTTACTTTTTCGTCGATTTGTCTAGCAAGTTCAGCATCTTCTTCAAGCATGGTCTTTACATTTTCCCTACCTTGGCCAAGTTTTTCATCGCCATAGGAATACCAGGATCCAGCTTTTTCAACAATATCAAGGTCTACAGCTGTATCTAGAAGTACACCTGCCTTTGAGATTCCCTTTCCATACATGATGTCAAATTCAACTATCTTAAATGGTGGGGCTACCTTGTTTTTAACAATTTTAACCCTAGTTCTTGAACCAATTGAGTTATCTCCTTCGGTAATGGTCTTAATCCTTCTAATATCAAGTCTTACTGAAGAATAGAACTTAAGGGCACGTCCACCTGTGGTTGTCTCTGGATTTCCAAACATAACCCCGATTTTTTCCCTTAATTGGTTGATAAAGATAACTGTTGTATTTGACTTGGCAATTATACCTGTAAGTCTCCTAAGGGCTTGGCTCATAAGTCTGGCTTGTAGACCCATGTGGCTATCTCCCATCTCCCCTTCAATTTCAGCCTTTGGTACAAGGGCTGCAACAGAGTCGATTACGATAAGACCAACAGCCCCACTTCTTACAAGGCTTTCTGCAATATCAAGTCCTGCCTCACCAGTGTCTGGTTGGGAAAGAATTAATTCGTCGATATTAACTCCAAGGTTACCTGCATACTCTGCATCAAGGGCGTGTTCAGCGTCCACAAAGGCACATGTATCCCCAAGTTTTTGGGCTTCTGCTATAACGTGGAGGGCTAGAGTTGTCTTACCAGATGATTCTGGTCCATAAATCTCAATGACCCTACCCCTTGGGAGTCCACCTATACCTAGGGCAATATCAAGGTTGACTGCTCCTGTAGGAATAGCATCTATAGCCACCCTTGGGGCCTCACCCATCTTCATAATTGAACCTTTGCCATACTTCTTTTCTATCTGCTTAAAAGCCTGGTCAAGGGCCTTTTTCTTATTTGCGTCCATATACACTCCTTATACACTTAATGTCTTACTACTATTATATACCTTTTTTTAATAAAGTCTAATTTCTTGTCCTAACCATATTCATGGCAAAGATTACAAATTGTACTACCACCATAAGGATAAGTCCAAGATTAATCTGTTGGACATTTATCATAAGGGGCACCATCAAAAATAAGAGGCCACCAAAGATAACTATGTTAGAACTTAACTTATCTTCCATATAGGCAGCTTTCCTGTGGGCTTTTAGCATGATTATCCCCGCCACTAGGATGGAAGCTAAAAACAAAACAGGAAAGAAATTCCCATAGCCCCAAGTCATTGGTGACACGAAATTAAATCTTTTTATGGTAATAGTCGCACCATCAGACATAAATCTCTGGTGGATAAAATCACCAAAAAAAGCAGCAAGGGCTTGGAATACCAAGAGGATTAGCTCTGTTATTATTAATTTCTTGCCTTTTTCATCTGTCATATTTTCTCCAAATTTTTTAAATATTTTCTAAATCCAAAACTTTTTTATTTTTAATAATATAATCAAGTCCTGAAATAACTGTTAAAATAACCGCTAGGTAAAATACATAGATACCAAAATTATTTAAGACATCGTTGTGAAGTAGGAGCAAAACTAGGGAAATCATCTGACTTGTAGTCTTTGCCTTACCCCACATAGATGCTGCTATAGTAATACCCATATCAGCTGCAAGTGTCCTAAAACCTGTAATAATAAGTTCTCTTGAAATAATTATTATAACTGCCCAAGCTGGAATTACATTTGCTTCAACTAGGACAATAAAGGCTGCCATAGTAAGGACCTTATCCACAAGTGGGTCTACAAACTTACCAAAATTTGTAATTAAATTCCTGCTCCTAGCAAGGTGACCGTCAAGGGCATCTGTAAGAGATGCAACCATAAAAAGAATTGCTGCTATATTGTAACTTGTGCCATAGAAATAAAAAGCTATGACAAAGATTGGAATCATGACAAGTCTTACCATTGTAACTTTATTAGCTATATTCATCTTTATCTCCTATAAATCTTCAAAATATGTCCTATCAACAAGGACCTTACGAGGTTTGCTGCCCTCATAGCCGCCGACTAGGCCCTTTTGCTCTAGCTGATCAATAATCCTTCCAGCCCTGGCATAGCCGATTTTTAATTTTCTTTGAAGCATAGATACAGAAGCTGTTTGGTCAGCCACTATCACCTTGATTGCCTCATCCAACAATTCGTCCTCATCTTCAAGATCTGCTGTGACATTTTCTTCGACCTTTTCGATGGCTTCTTCGTTGTAATTAGTTTCACTATTTCCTTTTATATATTCTACTACACTTAAAACTTCTTCATCTGAGACAAAGGCCCCTTGGATTCTCACAGGTTTCATAGAATCTGAAGAAGCATAGAGCATATCGCCCTTGCCAAGGAGTTTCTCTGCACCCTGCATATCCAAAATTGTCCTTGAATCTATCTGGCTTGTTACAGCAAAAGATATCCTTGATGGGATATTTGCCTTAATTGTACCTGTAATTACGTCTACAGTTGGTCTTTGGGTTGCTATTATCAAATGGATACCACAAGCCCTAGATTTTTGAGCAAGCCTTGTGATATAGTCTTCTACTTCACTTGCTGCAGTCATCATTAGGTCTGATAACTCGTCTACGATTACCACGATGTATGGTAGGTTTTCCATAGAATCATCAGTTTCAGCCGCTTTTTTATATCCCTTGATGTCCCTAACATGGTTTTCTTCAAAGAGTTTATACCTTTTTTCCATCTCAGAGATCGCCCAAAATAGTGAAGACGATGCCTTTTTAGGATCGGTTATAACAGGCATTATCAAATGTGGAATCCCATTATAAACCGAAAGCTCAACGACTTTTGGGTCTATCAATAGGAGTTTAACCTCATCTGGGCTATGCTTGTATAAAATCGACATGATAATTGTGTTGATACAAACTGACTTACCAGAGCCTGTCGCTCCAGATACCAATAGGTGGGGCATCTTTTCTATAGCTGAAATAATTGGTTCACCAGAAATTGACTTACCCATAGCGAATGGAATGGCGTATCTTGTCTTGATAAACTTAGTTGATGAAATAATTTCCTTAAAGCCTACGACTTCTTTTTTGTCGTTGGCAACTTCTATACCAACATGGGATTTGCCTGGAATTGGCGCTTCTATCCTGATTCCAGATGTGGCAAGGCTTAGGGATAGGTCGTCAGCGAGGTTTACAATCTTTGATACCTTCACACCCCTAGCTGGTTTTAGCTCATAGCAGGTGACAGTTGGTCCCACGTCTATTTGAACGATTTTGCCTTCGATTCCGAAAGATTCTAAGGTTTCCTCAATGATTTCTGCCTTCTCTCTTATTTCGTCATTATCAATCCCCCCGTCAGCATTTATGTCCTTTAGAAGGCTCACTGGAGGATAAGAATAGTTGGCAAATTCTCTTTTTAAATCTTCGTTTAGGTCTGCAAATTCAACTTGTTTTGACTTGTAGTCCCTAATTAGCTTTTCATCTTGACTGTTTACTTTACTTTCAATAAATTCCTTATCTTCCTCTATTTTGGCAGATCTTTTCTTTACTGCCCTTCGAGGAGAATTGTCAGATTTAGGATTGTTTATCTTAAGGCTTGGAATTTTTTCAGATTTTCTATCATTTTCTAACTTTCTAGCCTTAGATTCCTCTAATTTTTTACTTATTTTTGCCATGGCCTTTTGGCTTAAGTGCTTGATCCCAAGACCCATAATAATTAGTCCATCCCTTAATTTTAGGAAAAATTCCTTATAGGTATAAGGACTTACATTTATAATAAAGGATCCAATCAAAGTGGCATAAAGGATATAAAGGCCGACGTGTCCGATGAAATTTAGGACATAAAAGCCAACTAGACCTCCAAACCAACCTCCACCAAGACTTCCCTTAAAGGCTGAATATTCAACCGACCAGGCAAGTTCATTTCTGATATAGTCCTTGGACAAAATAGCCAAAGTCAAAAAATAAATTCCATAAATTAAAAGCATTCGGCTTAGATTTTCCCTGAACTTTTCCCTATAAACTAAATAAAAACTTGCAAATAAAATGATTGGAAAAGCCAAGTTTAACTTGCCGAAAAGACCTTCAAAAAATCTCGCCAAGGCATCGCCGATAAGGCCAGTGCTTGATGATAAAATAAAAATAAATATTAGGACAGATGCGACCATGACCACCATAGAAAAAGTCTTGATGTCAAAGGATCTTTCCCTAAATTTTTTTTGCTTACTTTTGTTGGGAGACTTCGTGTTAGACTTTTTTCTAATTCTCCCAGAATTCCTATTTGTCATATACACCTCTCCCCTATATTATATGGTAAAAAACTTAAAAATAAACCATATAAATTTTATTAGGATAAAAGCTTTTAAGGGAAATTTTCTCATAAAAAAATGCACCAGCTAGGCTGGCGCATAAATTTATTTTAGAATAATAAGTGAGTTAGAATTACTATTACTGGAAGAGTAATTAGAGTT
The DNA here is from genome assembly GCF_056590475.1 of Anaerococcus sp. C0059F3. Classification (NCBI taxonomy): domain Bacteria; kingdom Bacillati; phylum Bacillota; class Tissierellia; order Tissierellales; family Peptoniphilaceae; genus Anaerococcus; species Anaerococcus sp. C0059F3. The sequence continues at coordinate 80,718 of NZ_JBWPWE010000007.1, read as the reverse complement.
CTTTCTAGGAAAAGGATGAAGATATCTTTTAGGTCAACTGGGATTGTAGAACCTAGGATAACTGCTCCTGTTTCTGACATGTATATAAGCTGGGTTACAGATACTGCAGCTACTACGAATTGGGTAAATTCTGAAGTAATTCTGTCTGCTGCGAGTATTGATGGAACAACCATGTCCGCAAAACCAACTACCATTGTTTTACTAGCTTCAGCTGCTTCTGGCACTTGAAGTAGGTTTAGGATTGGTAAAAATGGCATACCTAACCATGTGAAGATTGGAGTTGATTCAGATAATACAAGAGCAAGTGTACCTGCTGCCATTATAACTGGAGTTACACCTAACCATAGGCTTAGGACAGTGTCACGACCATTTATTAGGAAGTTTTTAACATCTAAGTTCTTTTCTGCCTTAAGTACAGCTAGTTGAGTTGCCCATTCAACTCTTGTAAAGCCTTCTGGAACAATTTCTTCGTGTGGATTTTCAGGTTCTTTTAATCTCACATCTTTTTTACGAGATAGAGGTGGGATTCTTGGCACGATTAATGCTGCAACGATTCCTGAAATACCAACAATTAGGTAGAAAGTACCGAATCTGTCAACCATATTTACATTTGATAAAACAACCATACAGAAAGTAATTGATACTGCTGAGAAGGTTGTAGATATGATTGAAGCTTCTTTTTCGGTGTAGTTTCCTTCTTCATATTGTTTTGCTGTGAGGGCAACACCGATGGTACCATCACCTATCCATGAAGCTAAACAGTCTACTGCCGAACGTCCTGGAAGTTCAAATACTGGTCTCATAACCTTTGATAAAAAGATACCAACAAATTCTAGGATACCAAACTCTGTTAGGAATGGTAGGATAAAACCTGCTACTAAGAATATTGTCAAAAGTCCACCGATAAGGTCATATAAGATTAGTCCACCTGTATTTTCTGACCAAATCATTTCTGGACCAAGTTTAAAGGCTGTCATATAGCCAATTATAAGACCAGCAATCCTTGCAAATAGCCAGAAAGGAGTGATGTTTGATACTTCCTTTAGGATTGGTGATTTTTCAATAAAGTCTGGTTTTGAAATTGTGTATAAAATTGCAAGTAGAGTTGAAATTGTAATACAAGCCAAAGCTATTATGTGAATTGGTATAACTGAGTTAATAGCTTGGTTTAAAAATTTTGAAATTACTGAAACTGCTACAGTTGATCCGCCGTCAGCTGTTTTAAAAGGTGTCATAAGTAAGAGAACACCGATAGCTGATGGGATTACAAACTTCATAACCCTTGCCGCTGTGATTTTTTCTTTTTTTACTGTCATTTTTAACCTCTTAATTTAACTAGCGCTCAATTTTTTTGAGCATTTGTTCGATTAACTATATCAGAATTTTACCCAACGATTAATGAAGACTTTTAAAATTGTATAAGGTTGGTCCGATTCTGATCTTAAGCAAAGTTTTTAGCTTGTAAAAACAAATTAATTTTTAAGTAAAATAAAATTTATCAATACAAAACTATGTCTACCTTTTCCCAATCTTCTCCTTTGCCTAAAAAGATATGGATTTTCCCTCCTTTTCCTTATTTCGTCAAATAAAATAACGATTTCTTATATATTTTATATTATCATATCTTTGATATTTCTGCAACAATAATTGTATGGTTTCTAGCATAATATATTATAAAAAATAACAAGAAAAGTCATTTAGGGAAATTCACCCACAAAAAAACTGCCAAAGTTACCTATGGCAGTTTTCAAATTTTTATTTATCTTTTCTATATGGAGACTCATCTACTGGCCATGCTTCAGCCTTTTCTGGTCTTTGCTCTTTTTCAGGTTTTTCTAGTAGGGCCTTTCTTGAAAGGTTTATCCTTCCTTGTCTGTCGATTTCAGTTACTTGAACCTTAACCTTATCTCCAACTTTTAGCTCATCTTCTACCTTATTTACCCTGTGGTGAGCGATTTGGCTAATGTGAAGGAGACCTTCCTTGCCGATTGCAATTTCAACAAAGGCACCAAAGTTCATAAGTCTTACAACTGTACCTTCAAAAACATCTCCTGGTTTTGGATCAGTAACTATAGCCTTGATCATTTCAATAGCTTTCTTTCCGCTAGCACCGTCATTAGATGCAACTGTGATGTGGCCGTCGTCTTCTGTTTCGATTTTAACACCTGTGGCATCTATAATTTTATTGATGTTCTTTCCACCAGAACCAATAACATCTCTTACCTTTTCTGGGTCAATGTCGATTGTATAAAGTCTTGGTGCATAGTCAGATAATTCTTCTCTTGGTGCATCAATTGCAGATTCGATTACATCTAAGATTCTAAATCTAGCGTCTTTAGCATCTGCAAGAGATTGTCTTAGGACTTCTTCTGTGATACCTGATATTTTCATATCCATTTGTAGGGCTGTTATACCATCACGTGTTCCCGCTACCTTAAAGTCCATATCTCCTAGGTGGTCTTCAAGACCTTGGATGTCTGTTAGGATAGAAATTGAGTCGTCTTCCTTGATTAGACCCATAGCTATACCTGCAACTGGTTTTTTAATTGGAACACCTGCATCCATTAAAGATAGGGTTGAACCACAAATTGAAGCTTGAGAGCTTGAACCATTTGAAGATAAAACTTCAGATACAACTCTGATTGTGTAAGGGAAGTCTTTTTCATCTGGAAGTACAGGTACAAGGGCTCTTTCAGCAAGGTGGCCGTGGCCGATTTCACGTCTGCCTGGTCCTCTTAATGGTCTAACATCTCCTACACAGAATGGTGGGAAATTGTATTGGTGCATATATCTTTTTTCTACATCTTCGATATTAAGTCCGTCAATTAATTGGCTATCAGCTGGAGAACCAAGGGTTACAATTGATAATACTTGGGTTTGTCCTCTTTGGAATAGACCAGAACCGTGAACTCTTGGAAGAACGCCAGCTTCTGCAGAAAGTGGTCTTATTTCTGTCATAGCCCTACCATCAGGTCTGATTTTATCAATAGAAATCATCCTTCTGACTTCTTTTTTCATGATGTCGTCAATTCTTCTGTGGATTTCATCTTCTGTTTCTGGGAAATCAGTTAGGAATTTTTCCTTGGCTTCTTCTTCAATTCTAAAGATGTTATCTTCTCTTTCAGTCTTGTCTGTTGTCCTAATTGAAGATTTGATTTCTTCTTCAAAAGATTCTGAAATTAGCCTATCAAGCTCAGTTTCTTCGTGAGCTTCAACTTCTTTTTTAGGAAGGCCAATATCATCTATAATTGTTTGGATAAAGTCAGAAATATCACCTATTTCATCAAGGGCAAGTAGCATTGCTTCAAGCATTTCGCTTTCATCAAGCTCATTTGCTCCAGCTTCTACCATGTTAATAGCGCCCTTCTTACCTGCTACAGTAAGGTGAAGGTCTGATTTTTTCCTGTCTTCTTCGTTTGGATTTATAACAAGTTTGCCGTCAACCTTACCTACCATACAAGCTCCAACAGGACCATTGAATGGGATGTCAGAAATACCTAGGGCTATTGATGCACCTATAGTTGTTAGTGGGTCTGGAAGGTGGTCGTGATCCATTGATAGGACTGTTGCTATAACTTGCACGTCATTGTAATAATTTTCTGGGAAAAGTGGTCTAAGAGGTCTATCCATTTGTCTAGAAATAAGGGTTGCTTCGTCGCTTGCCTTGCCTTCTCTCCTTAGGAAACCTCCTGGAATCTTACCAACTGCATAAAGTTTTTCTTGGAAATCGCAAATAAGTGGGAAGAAATCTATTCCCTCTCTTGGCTTTTCACTAGCAACTGCAGTTACTAATAGGCTTGTGTCCCCACTTTGAATAAAGCAGGCACCGTTGGCTTGCTCAGCATACTTGCCGATAGTTACCTCAAAGTCATATCCGTTTTTTGAAGTGTATTTGTAATTTTTGATCATTATCTCTCCTATATATAAAATAAGGCGGGAAAATCCCCGCCAAAAAATTAACCTCTTAGTCCAAGTCTTTCGATAATTGATCTATATCTATCAATATCATTATCTCTTAGATAGTTAAGCATACCTCTTCTACGTCTGATCATCTTGTATAATCCACGTCTAGAAGAGTGGTCTTTTGTATTTGATTTTAAGTGTTCAGTTAAGTCAGCTATTCTCTTTGAAAGGATAGCGATTTGTACTTCTGGTGAACCAGAATCTTTCTCATCTAATTGGTATTCTTTGATTATTTCTTGTTTTTCTACTTTGTTCATAATTTCCTCCGTAATAATTTATTCAGCTTTTGCCATGTATTAGTCGAGGTTTCATATACCTAGCAAAGCTACCTCATTTATTATACACCCCAAATATTGTTTTGCCAAATCATTTAAGGTTATTTTCAATATATTTAAGACCATTTTCCTTATCCTTATCCATCTGGGCAATTAATTCTTCTGCCGAATTGAATTTATAGTCTGGTCTTAAAAACTCAATGTATTCTACACTTATATTTTCACCATAAATTGACTGGTTGAAATCAAAGATAAAGGTCTCGATTTTCTTATCGTCGCCTTCTTCGAAAGTTGGGTTAGAACCAATATTTGTAAGGCCGTAATAATTTTCGCCCCTTATATTTGTGATAGTCAAATAAACCCCATCTCTAGGCATGACATAAGGAAAGCTTGGCTCAAGGTTGGCTGTAGGAAAATTAAGTAGTCTTCCCCTTTGTTTCCCATGAATAACCTTGCCACGCATTTTATAAGGCCTGCCAAGGTATTTATTAGCCCTAGCAATTTCTCCGTCTCTTACCATATCCCTTATATGGCCTGAGGAAATTTTTTCATGATCATCTTCCATTTCAAAATCAACGACATCAGTTTTGTAGGCAAAAATATCTTCATATTCTCTAAGTGTATCCACATTTCCGCTTGCCTTGTAGCCAAATCGATAGTCGTCTCCAACTATAATTATCTTTGCATTTAATTTTTCAGCAATTATTGTCTTTATAAAGTCCTTTGGGGATAGCTTCATAAAGTTTTCGTCAAAATTAACCAGACAAAAAGTTTTAATTCCAAGCTGGGATAGGATTTCAACCTTATCCTCAAGGCTTGATAAGTAGCGTTTTTCATCCTTTACAGTTGTAGAAGTATTTTCCTTAAAAAGTAGGATTGATGGAGTGAGTCCGTATTTTTTAGATAAGTCAACATTTCTTTTCATTAACTTTTGGTGACCTAGGTGGACTCCGTCAAAATATCCCAAAGTCACTACCTTTTTTTCCAAATCTGGTAGGTCGCTATTCAAATCATATATTCTTATCTGATCTTTCATAAAACACTTTCTCCATTTTTAAGAAATTTTTGCCATCTTGACTAAAATTATTTCCTAGTCCGATAAAATCATCTCCGGCATAAACTCTTATAATTTTACCATAAGTTTTATCTACTTCTACTATCTGGCCATTTACTAAATTATCCAAATATTTTCTATCAAGGATAATCTTGTCAAAATCCTTAAGGGCAGTGTCAATTGGGTAGAGTTTTTTAATTAATTCTTCCTTTGGAATTTCTAAAAGGTCTTCGCTTTTTATAGCGTCTTTTATATCAAAATCCCCAACCCTCACTCTTGCTAGCTCGTTTACATAAGCAAGACTGCCGAGTTTTTCACCTAAATCGTCAACTAAGGTTCTGATATAAGTTCCCTTAGAGCAAGTGACCCTAATTGTGGCTTTTGGAAAGGCAAAGTCTAAAAGTTCAATGTCATAGATATTGACCTTTCGCTTTTTTCTCTCGATTTCAATGCCTTCACGGGCCAGATCATAGAGTTTTTTGCCATTAACTTTGAGGGCAGAATACATGGGAGGGATTTGGTATATCTCTCCCTTGAAAGTCTTCATGGCTTGTAGAAATTCTTCCCTAGTGACTTCTTTGTCAGATTTTTCGATAATCTCTCCCGCAGCGTCAAGAGTATCTGTCTTTGCCCCAAGGATTAATTCTGTTTCATAGACCTTATCCTTGGTCATCATGTAGTCGGAAACCCTGGTGGCCTTGCCAATAACAATTGGCAAAACTCCACTTGCTTCAAGGTCAAGAGTCCCAGTGTGACCGACTTTTTTCATATTAAGAGCACGCCTTACAAGGCTGACTACCCTGGCTGAAGATATGCCTTTTTCTTTATTTACGTTAAGGATTCCCTTAAGCATCTATTTCCTTTAGAACAGCAAGGGCCTTCTCGCATGCAGCCTCTAGGCTGTCATCAAAGATTGAATAACCGCTCGCCTTGATGTGGCCACCACCGCCATTTGCTCTAGCTACTGCAGATACATCTGCTGTTTTACTTCTCATAGAAACCTTGTATTCTCCGTCGTCATATTCTTTTACAATCATAGACACGTTTACTTCCCTAAGATCCCTAAGTTTATTTACAATAGACTCAGCGTCTCCCATTTGTACGCCGTATTTTGCTACTTGATCTTTACTTGCAACTGCAAAGGCCTTTTTGTCAAAAAATTCAGCCTTAGATATGATTTCGTTGTGAAACTTCATTACAGCTACTGGTTGAGATTGGTAGAGGTTTTTGTAAATATCTTCATAATCTATGCCGCTTGAAATAAGTTTTCCAGCAGCTCTAAATGTGTATTCTGACACATTTGAATACATAAACCTACCTGTGTCTGTGCATAGGCCTGTAAATAAAAGGGTGCCGATTGTCTTATCCATTGGTAGGTTGAGCCTATCAATTATTTCATAAACAAGTTCACAGGTTGCAGGAGATGTTTCATAAATCATGTTCAAGTCGCAGTTAATCTTACCCCCAACATGGTGGTCGATAACTATAGTTTTATCAGACCTTCTCGCAATTTCTGTTGCCTTGCCTATCCTATCAAATTCTGAACAATCTACGATTATAAACAAATCGTACTTTTCAAGGCTTGCTTCCTTGTAGTGGTCAAGTTCTGGCAAAAATTGTAAATAATCATCAATTGTGTCAATGGCGATTACTTCAACTTTTTTGCCATATTTTTCTAATGACCTTCTTAATCCAAGGGATGAACCAATATTGTCCCCATCTGGATTTACGTGGCTGGCTATGGCGATGGTTTCTGCCTCATCAACCATTGCTAAAAACTTATCTAAATGCTCTTTACTAATCTTCTCTAGCTTCATTTGCTTTTTTATCCTTTGCGATTGTTTCTGCTATTAATTTATCCATATAAGCCCCATGTTCTATAGAATTGTCGAATTTGAAACGAAATTCTGGCATGGACCTTAATCTCATCCTCTCACCAATTAGGATTTTTATATAACCCTTAGCTTGGTTTAAAGCTTCCATTACTTCATCCTTAGTATTATTATCTCCAAGGACTGAAATATAAACGTCAGCATAGGATAAGTCGTTGGTAACTTCTACATCTGTAACTGATACCATGGCTTCTGTGGATAATCTTGGGTCATTTAGGTCATCCATAATTATCTTGGAAATTTCCCTTTTGACCTCGGATGAAATCCTAGCTGTTCTTTTTTTATTCATTATAAACTTCTTTCTGTTTCAACCATTTCGTAGGCCTCCATTACGTCGCCTACCTTAATGTCGTTGTATCTTTCAAGTCCGATTCCGCCCTCGAAACCTGCTTGTAATTTTGAAGCGTCATCCTTAAATCTCTTCATTGATGAAATTTCACCGTCAAAAATAACTACGTTATCTCTAAGAAGTCTGATTTTTGCTTTTCTTGTTACAAGACCTGTTGTTACCATAACACCTGCGATTGTGCCTGCACCTGGAATCTTGAAGGTATCTCTAACTTCTGCCCTACCTAGGACATTTTCCTTAAATTCTGGATCAAGCATACCTACTATAGCCTTTGATACATCTTCGATTGCCTCGTAGATTACGCTGTAGGTCCTGATTTCTATATTATTATCCTTGGCTCTTTCCATAGCTCCTTGGGTAGGTCTTACATTAAAGCCGATTATAATGGCGTTTGATGCTTGGGCTAAAAGAACGTCTGATTCTGTGATACCACCAACAGCACCAGCAATTACTGATACCTTAACTTCTTCGTTAGATAATTTTGTAAGTGAAGTGCTTACAGCATCAACAGTTCCCTTAACGTCAGTCTTAACAATGATGTTAAGTTCTTTTAATTCACCTTCTTGGATGTCTGAATACATATCTTCAAGATTTGTATTAGCCTTAGCAATTAATCTTTCTTCACGTTTGAATTCTGCTGCCCTGTCTGCATATTCACGAGCAACTTTTTCATCCTTAACAGCATAAATCTTATCTCCAGCTTCTGCAACGTCTGATAGACCTAGGATTTGAGCTGGGATAGAAGGACCTGCCTTTTTGATTGGCTTACCCTTTGAGTCAAACATAGCCCTAATCCTACCTGAAGCAGAACCTGTAACTACATAATCGCCTTGGCGTAGGGTACCTTTTTGTACAAGAACAGTCGCAACCGGACCTCTTGACTTATCAAGTTGGGCTTCAATTATTAGACCAACCGCATCTCTATTTGGATTTGCCTTAAGTTCCCTAACTTCTGCAACCAAAAGTACCATTTCAAGTAGGTCTTGGATGCCATTTCCTGTGTGTGCTGACACTGGTACCATTATGGTATCTCCGCCCCACTCTTCTGGAACAAGACCATATTCCATAAGGCCTTGCATTACTCTATTTTGATCGGCTGTTTCCTTATCCATCTTGTTTATCGCTACAATTATTGGAATGCCTGCTGCCTTAGCGTGGTTAATTGCCTCAACTGTTTGTGGCATAACACCGTCATCTGCAGCTACAACAAGGATTGCAATATCAGTTGATTGAGCTCCCCTCATTCTCATTTCTGTGAAGGCTTCGTGGCCTGGTGTATCTAGGAAAGATATGGTCTTTCCATTGACATTTACAGTGTAAGCACCGATATGTTGGGTAATACCGCCAGCTTCTCCACGTGTTACAGAAGTATTTCTTATAGCATCTAGTATACTTGTCTTACCATGGTCAACGTGACCCATTACTGATACAACAGGAGGTCTTTCAATTAAGTTTTCTTCCTTATCTTCGTAGTCTAGGTCATATGATTGCTCTTCAAGGGCATCATAAGCTTCTTCTGGGAAGATTTCCTTTCCAAAGTCCATTGCTACTAGATTTGCTGTATCAAAATCTATTTGGTCATTGAGTCCTGCCATTGTGCCAAGACCTATTAGTTTTCCTATTACTGAATTTGGGCTTTCTCCAAGTTTGTCTGCAAATGCCTTAACACTTACAGTTTCTGGTATTTCTATTCTTGATTCTTTATTAGCTTTCATATTTTTCTCTTGCCTATTGCTCTTCTTTGATTTTCTCTTCTTATTCTTCTTTTTTCTATTCTTCTTAACTGGTTTTTCTTCTTCTTCGTCGTCAAAAGTTTTTAAATCAACTTTCTTCTCTCTTTTTTTCTCTTGTTTTGCTTTTGCTTTAGGCTTTTCTACTATTTCTTCTTCGCTAACTTCTTTGCTAGAATCATCATTTAATTCGCTTAAGAATTCGTTGATTAATTTGCGATTTTCACCGCTTATCATAGACATATGAGACTTAATACCTAGGTTAAATTCGTCATTAAGAATTTTGATCATTTCCTTAGATTCTAAGCCATTTTCTTTTGCTAATTCGTATACTCTTATTTTATCAGCCATCTAATCACCTCATTTTACTTCATAAGCTTCTAACTCCTCATAAATTTCGTCATCTATCTTCATTTTAAAGGCTTGGTTTAGCTTATTTGATTTCTTAAGGCCCTTGATACAAGATTCATCCTTGCATACATAGGCGCCTCTTCCGTTTAACTTTCCACTTTCATCTATTAGGATTCCCTCTTCTTTGTTTTTGACAATTCTCAAAAGGTCTCCCTTATCTTTTAACGAACCACACACAATACATTTTCTTTGTGGTATTTTGCGAGTTTTCTTCATTTTTTATTCCTTGCTGAAAGCTTGCTCCTACTTATCAACTTCTTCTGAAACTTCTTCGTCATTTTCAGAAATTTCTTCACTTACTTGATCTTTATCTTCATCTGCATCTTCTATTACAGAATTTTCTTCAATTTCACTTACTTCTTCAACTGGAAGTTCTTCTTCGTTTATTGAAAGAATTTCGTCTATATCTTCCTGGCTTAGGTTATCAAATTCTAATTTTGATTTGATGTCGATTTTCCAGCCTGTTAGTCTTGCTGCAAGCCTTGCGTTTTGACCTTCCTTACCAATGGCAAGTGATAATTGGTCATCTTCTACAACTACAAGTGATTGCTTGTTTCTTTCATTGACATAAACTTCAATTATATCTGCAGGAGATAGGGCATTTGATATAAAAGCTTCTATATCTTTAGAATAATTGATTATATCAATCTTTTCACCTTGTAATGAGTCAACTATAGAATTAACTCTAGCTCCCTTATATCCAATACAAGCTCCAACAGCATCTATGGTGTCATCATTAGAGAATACAGCCATTTTTGTCCTTGATCCTGCTTCTCTGGCAATAGAATAAATTTCTATAACTCCATCAGTTATTTCTGGCACTTCTAGTTCAAAAAGCCTGGTTACAAGATTTTCTGAAGACCTTGATAGGACAATTTGTGGGTCCTTGCCAGAATTTCTTACTTCCTTGATTAAAAATTTCATTCTTTCATTTGGAACATAGGATTCTGTTGGAACTTGTTCCTTAAGAGGAACAATGCCCTCAATCTTATCTAGGTTTACATAAACATTGTATTTATCAACTCTTTGGATAGAACCAGTTATAAGTTCATTTTCCCTGTCTAGATAATCTCCAAATAAAGATTCTCTTTGAGCATCTCTTATCTTTTGGATTACGATATTTCTAGCAGTTTGAGCTGCCACCCTGCCGAAGTTTTTTGGTACAAGTTTAATCCTTGCAGTATCGCCAACAGCTAGAGATGAGTCAACATCCTTAGCATCTTTTAGACTAATTTGATTAATTGGATCTTCAACTTGTTCTACAACATCCTTGAGGGCAAAAACCCCAATTTCTCCTGTTTCATGGTCGATTACTACATCAACATTTTCTTGGTTGTCATAATTTTTTTGGTAACTTTTTACAAGGGCCTTTTCTAGAGCGTCAAGGATTACGTCTTTTTCTACATTCTTATCCTTGCATAGCTCATCAAGGGCCAACATAAAGTCTTTGTTCATAATATCTCCTTTTAGAACACTATCTCTATTTTTATTTCCTTGATATCTGATTTTTCTATTTCAATATCTTCGCCATCTTCTTTAGCAAAAATTATGGAATTTTCTTTGATATCTTTCAACTTAGCTAGGATAAGGTCTCCGTTTTTAAGCTTAATCTTAAGAAGCTCGTTTTTATTTCTAAGCAGGTCCTTATCAGTCTTAAGTGGTCTTGATAGGTCTTGAGAGGATACTTCTAGGTAGTAGGATGTATTGATAAGGTCTAATTCATCTAGCCTTGTATCAAGAAATCCGCTAACCCTCTCACAGTCATCAATTGTAATACCTTGTTCATTATAAATATAGAAAACCAATCTGTGGCCGTCTTTGCCGCCTATAAATTCAAGGTCAACAAGCTCGTAGCCTAGATTTTCTATCTCGCCTTCTAAGGCATCTTTTAATTTTTCTATTAAATCCATCTCAATTCTCCCCTAACATTAAAAAAAAGTGGAATTTGCGCCCCACTCTTACTGACTCCATTATACTTTCTTATCATTAAATATCAATCTTTTTAAAAATTTATAGTTTTTAATTCTTCTCCTATTTTTTGTATTATATTTTAATTATAACTAATATATATGAAAATGATTGCAGTATTGAAATTTACATACAATTTACAAATAATCCTTGCCTTATTTTTAGAATTATTTTATAATAGAGATAAGATAATAAATAAAGGAGGATAAAATGACACTATTTATTATTGGACTTATAATTTTGTTAGGCGGAGGATTTTTCTATTCTAAATATGTTGAAAGTCAACTAGAACCAGACGATAGAGAAACTCCAGCAGTCAAAAAAGCCGACGGTGTCGACTTCGTTGTCATGAGCAAGACCAAAAACTGGCTTATAAACCTACTTAACATAGCAGGTACAGGACCAATCCTAGGACCTATCCAAGGTATCCTATTTGGCCCTATCGCATTTATCGCCATTCCAATTGGTTGCGTGATCGCAGGTGCAGTTCACGACTTTATGACAGGATTTATCTCTATGAGAAACGGTGGTAGCCAAGTACCAAAACTTGTTGGTAAGTATCTTGGTGGCGGCGTTAGAGTATTTTATAACGTTGTTATCGCAATATTACTTCTTCTAACAGGTGTTGTATTCGTTTATACCCCTGGAGATTTAATCGCTAAATTCGTTTTAGGAAAAGACCCAGAAGGTGCAGTTATTTGGATTATCTATGCTGTAATTTTTGCTTACTACATACTTTCTACTGTAATGCCTATTGATAAGGTAATCGGTAGAATCTACCCTATCTTTGGAGCATTCTTAATTATTTCAGCTATAGGTGTTTTAATCGGTATCTGCACAAAAGGCAGTGGACACCTTGCTTTTGAAGGCCAAGGTCTTCTAGCAGAACACCCAGGTGGACAAAAATTTATCCCAGTATTCTTTATCACAGTTGCCTGTGGTATCCTATCAGGTTTCCACGGTTCACAAGTAACACTTGTTTCAAGAACTGTTAAATCTGAAAAAGAAGCAAGGATGACTTTCTACTCAACAATGATCGCTGAAGGTTTTATCGCTATGATTTGGGCAGCAGGTGCTATGGTCCTATTCTCTTCTGGAGAAAGTGCTCTTGATACTCCTGGTACAATCATGGTTGGTAATATTTCTAAATACTTCATGGGTAATGTTGGTGGTCTACTTGCCATCATCGGTGTAATCGCCCTTCCTATCACATCAGGTGATACAGCATTCAGATCTCTAAGACTAATCATTGCTGAAGAAATGAACATCGACCAAAGAAACGCTAGCAAGAGAGCAATCCTTGCAGCAGTATTATTCATTCCTGCAGCAGGTATCCTATACTTTGCAAAAACAAATCCTGGTGGATTTAGCATTCTTTGGAGATACTTCGGATTTACAAACCAATTCGTAGCAATCTTCGCCCTTGCAGTTGCAACAGTTTACCTAATTTACAACAACAAAAACTACCTAATTACCTTAATACCAGGCGCATTCTACTGCTTCGTAGTATTCTCATTTATTATAAATGCAGACCCAATTGGACTTAGACAACCATATACAATTGCCTATCCAGTTGCAGCAGTAATCACAGTTTTATATATAGTTTGTGTATTACAACTAGGTAAGAAAAACAAGGCAAGAATTGAATCTATAATTCTAGACTAAGATTTTTAAAAAGGGTGGCTTAGGCCACTCTTTTTTAATATAATAATCCTAGGAGGACCTATGAAATTTATATTAAGTAAAAAAGCAAAAGACTATATCATAAAGAAAAATATTAGGGAAATCTTTATAAATCCAGACCTTGATAGCAAGGAAACCTGCTGCACAATAGGGACTGTGGATTTTGATGTTTCTACAAAACTTCTTGGAAATAAGGAAGCCTACAGGAAATTTTCAGATTCAGATATTGATATCTACGTCAATCCTAATTTCTTTTCCTTTGTAAAAGACCATACAGAAATAGAAATTTCTGCCTTTGGCATTGGTTCTTTTAAAAAACTATATATAGTAAATGAAATAAACACAATCGAGCGATAAAATGAGAAACTTTCATAAAAAAATCGAAGAATTTAAAAATAAATATCCACTCGACAAGGACCTAGAAGACAGGATTCCCAATCCCAAATTTTTATACATGGGCAATACTATCTTAGAAGAGGCAATTGCAGCCATCCTTGCCGGCAAAAATATCCTTTTGGTTGGAGATAAGTCCACAGGTAAAAACGTCCTTGCAGAAAATTTGGCCTATCTTTTTGCCCGCCCTATGTGGAATATATCCTTCCACGTAAGCGTTGATGCCTCAAGCCTAATTGGCGATGACACCCTAAAATCAGGATCTGTTACCTTTAGGGAAGGACCAATTTCTCTTGCCAGTCGCTACGGTGGTTTTGCTGTTCTTGATGAAATAAATATGGCAAAAAACGAAGCCATGGCCGTCCTCCACTCTGTCCTTGACTACAGGAGAAGGATTGACGTGCCTGGCTACAAACTAATTAACGTCCACCCTGCCACCCGTTTTATAGGGACTATGAACTACGGCTACGAGGGCACTCGTGACCTAAACGAAGCCCTTTTATCTAGGTTTGCCATTATCAAAATGCCTAGGATTTTAGATAATGATTTAAAATACCTTATAAAGACCCACCACCCAGACCTTAAGGAAGCTTATATAAACGACCTTGAAAACTTTTTTCACGACCTAAAAGACAAGGCATCAGCTCACGAGATTTCCGACTCTGCCCCAGATTTAAGGGGGATTTTTGACGGACTCGACCTAATCAAGGAAGGCCTAGAATTTAAGGAAGCAATGAGACTTTGTCTTGTAAATAAGATTTTCGATGACTATGAGGCCGACCTCGTTGAAGACTTACTAAAGGCACGTTTTCCAGAAAATATTTACCAAAAAGACATGACAAATGACTAGGGATCAAGACCAAATTAATGAAAATAGAATATATAACCTCCAATGGGCAGGGGCATCTAATTACGACTTTGAAAATTTTATCATAGGAGAAAATATTGACGGCAATCCCGATTTTTACCTCAATTTGATAATTGGCCTATCTATAAAATATCTGGGTCAAGAAGAAATTCAAAATCTTTTTGATGCCTGGGCCTATAACCCAAGACGTGATAGGTACGACCTCGCCTTAATCTATATCCTAGAAGACTTTGCCTACAATAAAGAAATCGAGCAAAGACCAGTTTTAGAGTCTTTAAGAAGGACCTATGCCCAAAAGTTCCTAGACGACAAGTACGATCTCCAAAGACGTAACCTTGCCCTTAGGCAAAATCAAATTTACAGGCTAGAGTTAATTAGAATGAAGGAAATCCTAGGAGAAAAGCAAGGGAAAATTCCCGAAAGAGATTTGAAACTATATAATAATCTAAAACTTCCAGACGATACTGACAAGAATAATTTAGAAAAAAGAGTCATAGATCTCTTTAAATTCTACCTAGGATATAGAGAAAATAATATCTTGAAAAATTTACCATCCTTAAATCTTTCTCTCTTTGAAAGTGCAGGCATGGTTAGCCTTGAAAGGTCAAATATGCCGGCAAGCTTTGCTGGAAAAGCTCAAAAATCAAGAGGACTTGGGTCTTTTATCCTGGATTTTAAAATAAAAAAAAGAAGAGAAAGCCTAGCTTACATAGAAAAAACCTTTGGCAAAGGCCTTTTTGATGAAAAAATTAGGCTTGGAATTGAAAGAGACTTGTGCACTGGTGGCCACAAAAAATCCAGACTTTTTTATACTAGGGGGATTTCAGAAAATGATAGGGACCTTAACCAAGACCTTAATAAAAAGGCTATCCAAAGGCATCTCTTAAAATTTAAGGAAAATAAATCCGCCTACACAAGAGCCATATCGGTCTTATCAAAGGAAATAAAACTTAAATTGAATCTCACATCATCTTTTGATGAAGACATTTCTCAAAGAGGAAAACTCGTCTCCCACCTTGCCTACAAGGCCGAAATTACCGACAGAGCAAGGATTTTCAAGAAGAAAAACTTGGTGACCGACCCATCAATGAAGGTAGACCTTTTAGTTGACGGATCAGCTTCCCTCCTTGATAAGGAATCAGAAGTCGCTATCGAAGCCTATATCCTAGCCAAATCTCTTGAAAACAACTCTATATTAGTTAGGGTGATTTCCTTTCAGACAGTAGGAGATTTTACAATCCTAACCATCCTCAAAGACTACGAGGAAAAGGCCGAAATCAAGAAAATTTTTCGCTTTAAGGCTATGGGCTGGAACAGGGACGGGCTTGTATTTAGTGCCTATAGGGCGATTTTGGATAAAAATATCAAAGACACCCTATCCATAATTCTCACAGATGCCAACCCCCAAGACCTAAAGCCCCTAATTACTGACGGTTTTAAACTTAATAGGCCTTACCAAGATCAAGTTGGTCTTGAAGACGCCAAGAAAAACCTCAATATCCTCAGGAAAAAAGGCCTGAAAATTGCTGCTATCATAAGTGGCGACCATGTTGAAAATGCCAAAGAAATCTACAGATCAAACTTCATAAAAATCGACAAGGCAAGCGCTATAGCTAATGCCTGCGGGAAATTTATCAAAAAACAAATATCGTCCATAGAAAGATAAGCTAGAAAAGTAAAAAATCAAGCATTTTATAAAGAATAATTTTATTTTTGCTTGGTCTAATGATTTTCTAGCTTTTTAAATTTTATTTTTCCTTCAAAACCTGTCCATAACTATTGTCGGCAATTTTCAATCGTGATATAATAATGATATAGATTATCAATTTCAAAGGAGCTTTTATGATCAAAATTGAAAACTTATATAAAAGTTACGGTCAAGGCCAAGCAAAGATTGAAGTCTTGAAAAATATTGACCTTGACATAGAAAAAGGCAAAATCATCTGCATTTTAGGACCTTCTGGATCTGGCAAGTCCACCCTACTTAATATTATCGGAGGCATTGAATCTATCGATTCTGGCGAGGTCCATGTTTTAGGAGAAGACCTTGCTAAGATGGGCAAAAAAGCCTTGGAAAACTATAGGCGAGAAAAATTGGGTTTTGTATTTCAGTTTTATAATCTAATTAGTGACCTTAATGTTTTTGAAAATATAGAAGTCGGAAAGTTTCTGGCAAAAAATCCCCTAGATATAAATAAACTTGTGGAAGATTTGGGAATAAAAGACCAGGTTAATAAATTTCCTAATGAAATATCTGGCGGTCAGGCTCAGAGAACCTCAATCGCTAGGGCCCTTATAAAAAGACCAGAAATCCTTATTTGTGACGAACCAACAGGTGCTCTTGATTACGAAAGTGCCAAGGAAGTCCTTGACTTGCTTGAAAAAATGAACCAGGACTATGGTTCAACAATCCTTATAGCCAGCCACAACATACAAATAAGCAAGATGTGTGACTATATCCTAAACCTACACGATGGCAAGGTAAAATCATACATAAAAAACGAAAGAAAAATTTTAGCAAAGGAAGTAACTTGGTAATGAAAAACCCAATTTATAAGAGAGCTTACAGGCAAGTTTACTTTCATCCTTCCAGGGTCTTGCCGATTTTCCTCGCTCTTTGTTTCATAATTATTTTTTCTTCATCATTTTTTATAGCCCAAGATTCTACAAAAAAACTCTACTACGACCTAATTGACCAGGGCAAGGTTGAAGATGGAAATTTTACCTGCCTAGATAAATTAGATGAGAATGTAAAGAAAGACTTAGAAGATAAGAAGATAAGCCTGTACGAGAATTTTTATGTAAAAGCAAAGGCTGGCGACAATAAAACCCTAAGAGTATTTGAAAATAGGGACGAAATCAATCTTCCATCAATCCTAGAAGGAAGACTTGCTAAGACCAAGGGCGAAATCGCTCTTTCTGCAAACTACGCTAGGGCCAATAGCCTAAAAACTGGAGATTTGCTTAGCCTAGAAGGAAAAGATTATAAGATTGTAGGTCTCATCGCCCTTCCAGACTACTCTACCCTCCTAAAAAACAATAGTGACCTTGTCATGGATCCAGGATTTTTTGGGGTGGGACTTGTGGCAAAAGGTAAGTTAAAAGATATTTCAGACCAAATCACCTACCAATATTCCTATAAAGATAAGGAAGATTTGTCAAAGTCTAAGGCAAGAGAAAAGCAAAAGGACTTATTAAAAATCACAAACCAGAAAAATATGGTCACTGATTCAATCTTAAAGTATGACAACCAATGCATGAGGTATTTTATAGAAGATATGGGTGGTGACGTGCCAATGATGACAGCCCTTATGGTAGTCTTAGTCCTTGCTATCGCCTTTATCAGTGCCATCCAAGTCAAAAGCCTGATTGAAGAAGAAGCACCAATTATCGGCACCCTTCTCGCTTCAGGTTACAAAAAAAGTGAACTAAGAAAATCCTATATGGTCATGCCTATCTTTATCACTTTGCTTGCCTGTCTTATCGGCAATATTATTTCCTACACCTATGCCTACAAGACCTACACAAGTCTTTACTACAAGTCCTACGACCTACCAAAATTCGTAGTTTCCTTTAATCTAAGGTCCTTCATCCTCACAAGCCTAATACCTCTTGTGATATATTTAATAATAAACTTCCTTGTTATAAATAAGGCTCTTAATTACAAAACCATTGATTTTTTAAGAAATACCTTAAAAACTCCAAAATCAAGGAAGAGGATAAACTTATCTAATTTTAAATTTTTAAATAAATTCAGACTTAGGGTTATCTTTGCCAACAGGGCAAATATAATCAGCTTAATTTTTGGAATAGGTCTTGCCAATATTCTTTTGATTTATTCCCTAGGAGTAAAGCCAATTTTTACAGACTATGCACAAAAAGTTAAAGATTCGATGAAATATGACCACACCTATATAGTAAAATCTCCAGACCCTAAAATCAAGGCTGATAAAATTACTATGATGAATTTTGACTTAGTAGATTTCAATAACAAAAAAATCCAGTGCCTAGGAGTAGATGCCGATTCAAAATATAAGGATTTAAACATTGAAGATTTGTATAATAATGATGTTATAGTTTCAAATGGTCTTGCCAAGGTTTATAAATTAAAAGCAGGCGATGAGATTAATGCCCTAGAAAATTTCAATTATAGCGAGGTTAAGCTAAAGATAAAATCAATAGATAAAAATAACAACCAGTTTCAAATCCTCGGCAAAAGGGAAAATATAAATAAAATTCTGGATCAAGATAAGGAATATTTCAATGCCTACGGATCTAACCACAAAGAAGATATTGACAAAAATCTCCTAGTAAACGAAATTGACAAGGAAGAGATGAATAAGTTTATGGCTCATTTCCTAGATTCCTTTGGTGGGGTCTTCGATAGTCTATTGCTAGTAACCCTCGCCTTTTACCTCATCATTTCCTATTTGGTAACCAGCCTAATCATAGATAAGTCAAAGACAAATATTTCCTACCTAAAAGTATTTGGAATAAGGGATGGGGAAAGTACAGCGATTTATACTAGTCCTATCTTGCTAATCCTATTAGCCTTTGAAATCATAATGATTCCTGCCTTGGACTTTCTAATTAAGTTAATGACAAGATTTGCCATCACAAAATTAGATGCCTATGTAGAAATTAGTATTCCACTTACAAGTTTTCTTGGGGCCATTGGCTTAAGTTTAGGGATTTTTATCATAGTCCAAATATTGGAAAAGAGAAAAATTTCAAAAATAGATATGGTCAAGGAATTAAAAATTATAAATGGATAAAAAAAGCTGTTGGAAGAAGCAAAAACTTCTCTCCAACAGTTTTTTTCTTAGAACAAGCCATCAAATAGGCTCATTTGATTTTCTTCTTGGATTCCTTCTATGATTCCCAAATCTTTTAGGCTCTTTAAGGCGTTTTTATTGACCGAAGTCCTTGATGTGAGGTCTTCAATCGAGATGAAATCTCCCTTGGCTCTTTCCTCAACAATATCTTTTGCCATAGCTTCGCTGACATCATCAACTGCAGCGAGAGGTGGGAGAATTTCCCCATCCTTGATCAAAAACTTGGTCGCATCAGATTCGTATATATCAGCCTTCCTGATTTTTATTTCTCTGGCGTGCATCTCTTCTGCAACTTCAAAGACAGTTCTCAAATCCTGATCTCTCTTGCTTATGTTAAACATTTCCTTGTAGGCGTTTAAGGCCATCTGGACAGATTCAAGACCAGATAGAATTGTAGAATATGTGAAGTCCCCAAGTTTACTTGAGAAATATGAGGCGTAGAAGGCTTCAGGATAGTAAACCTTGTAGTAGGCAATCCTGTAGGACATCAAACAATAGGCAACAGCGTGGGCCTTTGGGAAAAGATAAGCAATCTTAAGGCAAGAATCTATATACCAATCCTTAACCCCATTTTCCCTCATGTATTCAATCTCTTCTTCGCTTAAGCCCTTGCCCTTACGAACTTTTTCCATGATCATAAAGGACTTTTTCTTATCAAGGCCTTCCTGGATAAGGGCGTTCATAATATCATCCCTAGTTGAAATAATCTCATTAAAGCCAGCTGTATTTGACTTAATTATATCCTGAGCGTTGTTTAGCCAAACGTTGGTTCCGTGAGAAAGTCCAGAAATCCTAGCCATTTCGGAAAATTTCTTAGGATAGGTATCCTTAAGCATACCACGGACGAAGTTTGTTCCAAATTCTGGGATGCCGAGGGTACCTATATCATTATTTGAAAAATCGTGCTTGATTTTTAGCGGTTCTGTAGATGAGAAAATCTTCATTACATCCTGGTCATCCATCTTTATCTTTAGAGGATCTGTCCCTGTCAAGTCTTGGAGATTTCTGATTACAGAAGGCACATCGTGGCCCAAAAGGTCAAGCTTAAGTAGGGTTTCTTCCATAACCCTGTATGGGAAATGGGTGGTCCTATTGCCACTTGCTGGGTCATCTGCCGGATATTGGATTGGGCAAATATCAAAAACCTCTATATCGTTAGGCACAACTATAAGTCCGCCTGGGTGCTGGCCTGTTGACCTTTTTACTTCACTAAGACCTCTTTGTAGCTTTCTAATTTGAGCGTTTGTGAGGTCTAGGTTGTTTTCTTCCATATATTTTTTGATATAACCAAAGGCTGTGTTATCCTTGATTGTACCAATGGTTCCTGCCCTAAATACCTTGCCTTCTCCGAAGAGTTCCTCGGTGTATTTATGAATAGTAGGTTGGTATTCACCAGCAAAGTTTAAATCTATATCAGGTTCCTTGTCACCTTCAAATCCCAAAAATACTTCAAATGGAATATTATGACCATCCTTATGCATTGGTGTCCCGCATTCTGGACAATCTTTGTCTGGATAATCTATACCTGAACCTAACAAATCCTCTTCAAAAAATTCCGAATGTTTACAAGATGGGCAAACATAGTGAGGTGAAAGTGGGTTTACTTCTGTAATATCAGCCATGGTTGCCGCAAAGGAAGAACCTACAGAACCCCTAGAACCTACTAAATAACCATCTTCGTTAGATTTTTTTACAAGTTTTTGGGCAATGATATATAAAACTGCATAGCCATTTGAAATAATAGAATGAAGCTCCCTATCAAGCCTGTCTTGAACAATTTTTGGAAGAGGATCACCGTAAATTTCGTGGGCCTTTTTGAAACAAGTTTCCCTGAGCATTTCCTCTGAGCCTTCGATTTTTGGTGGGAAGGTCCCATGAGGAATAGGCCTTATATCTTCAAGAGTCGCCACAATTTTCTTTGGATTTCTAATTACAAGCTCGTAGGCCTTTGAATCGCCAAGATAAGCAAAATCTTTTAGCATCTCATCTGTGGTCCTCAAATAGTAAAGCGGTCTATTTTCCTTGTAGAAAAAGAAAGAACCTTTTTTAAGAACGTTTCTAAGCTTGTAATCGCCAGGTTCAAGGTATCTAACACCACCTGTCGCTGCAACTAATTTATTATTAGCTTCCCCAAAATCAATTATCTTTTGATTTATCCCCTTTACTTGGGCAAGGGAGTCGATTTTTCCGGACTCAACCTTGTCTAAAAACATAGAAACTGGCTCTACTTGATAAAAGTCAAAGGTATCGAGAACTCTTTTTATATCCCTGTCATTTCTTTCATTTAGGAGATATTCAAAGAGCATTCCTTCCGCACCACCAGCTCCGAGAACAAGGCCTTCTCTATATTTTTCAAGGACTGATAGAGGCGTTCTTGCTTCGCCATTTGCTATGTGATTCATCCTAGATTCTGAAACTAGCTTGTAAAGATTTTTAAGTCCTGTCTTATCCTTGGCGAAAGCTAGGGCTGAAAAAGTCTGGTGTTTAGCCTTTGGATAAACTGTCTTAAGACTATTAATTTTTGAAATATCAAGGCCTTCTTCTTCCATAATCATCTTATACATCTTGATAAAAATTTGGGCAGTAGCCCTTGCGTCATCGGATGCCCTGTGGTGGTTAAAGGCTGGTATATCAAGCTTTCTTGCGATTTTATCTAGGGAAAATTTTCCCATATCGTCAAAAAGTGCACGAGCCATTGGAAGGGTATCTAGATAAATTGGATCAAATTTCAAACCCAATCTCTTAGCATTTTCTCTGATAAAACCAACGTCGAAGTCAGTATTTTGGCCAACTAAAAGACTATCGCCACAAAAATCTAGAAATCCTGGCAAAACCTCGTCGATTTTTGGCTTATCAGCAAGCATGGCGTCTGTGATTCCTGTTATCTCAACGATTTTTTCAGGCAAAATTCTTTCCGGGTTTATTAATTGGTTATAAGTTTCAGTTATTTCTCCATTTTCCACCCTAACAGCACCAATTTCTGTGATGGCATCCCTGTATTTTAAAAGCCCTGTAGTTTCTATATCGAAGACCACAAAAGACCCATCTTCAAGATTTTTAAAATTTGGTAAATCTTTGTCAGACAGATTAGTCAATATCCTCAAATCATCTTCCACAAGGAGGAGCTCCACACCGTTTAGGACTCTAATTCCGTTTTTCTTGTAGGAATCATAAACGTAAGGCAAAACTTGTAGGTTTTCTGTATCGGTGATACCAATTGTATCCCAGCCCCATTCCTTAAGGACTTTTAGCAAAACTCCATCGTCCACAAAACCATCTAGGTTGGTGTATTTAGAGTGAAGTTCTAGCTCAAACCTCTTATCTGCCGCCAAGTCTACTTTCTTTGAAATCAAGGCATTTGTTATAGAATTAACTGTAAAGACATCTTCCTTAGCATAGTCATCAAAGTTTAAAACTCCCTCAACTTGGACATCCATACCATCCTTAAGATCTTCAAGTTTAAAATTATTTTTCTTATTGGCAAAAAGTTTGCAGGAAATTGCATCAGTCTTATCTTCCAAATCAAAAGTATAAATAAAATAACCAGATTTTGTTTCAAGGCAGCTTAGGCCATAAATAGTCCCAATTAGAGAATTTGTCATGCCCTTTTTATCGTAAATATCTTCAATTTGTATAGGGTCAGACTTGATTTTTCTGCCAAAATTTAGGCCGTCAGTATTTTTCTTGGCCTCTTCCTTTTCCTTTTGCTTGTTTTGATAATTTAGAGCCTGGGCAATTTGCCTTTGTAGTTGGGCTTCCTTGGCCCTTTTTAAATCGTCAAAAGATGAAGATTTATCTATTTGTGGATTTTCTTCTATTTGAGAAGATTCCTCATAATTTATACTTTCATCATCCCCGGAATCTTCGTCTTCGTCTTCTAATTCTCTTTCTTCAAGGTCTTGGTCAAGTTCTTCTTCATCGCAATCTCTATTTTCAAAGCTATTTTCTATGGAGACTGGGCTTTCTTCCTTAAGTTCCGCTTCTTCTTTTAAAAGCTCATCTTGATTTACACTGTCTTCTTCAAAAGGATTTTCGTTTAAATTTTCATCAATATCTATGATTTCATCTTCATCTTGCCCAAAATTTCCCTTAGCTGAATGATAAGCTGAATTTTCTATTGGCCTAGGCTCTGGAATATTCTCATCCCTAAAAACTATATCATTTAAATCATCAGGCACATCTTCGTATTCGACTTCGCCCTCATATTCTGGGATATAATCGTCAAAGTCTTTTACAATAATTTTTTCATAAGAAATCTTAAGGTCAACAAAATCAAAATATTCCCTCAAATCCTCTTCGAGAGCAGAATCCAAAGGATTTTCTGATTTTATTTTAATCTCAAGGAGGTTTTCCTTTTGGTAATAAATTGCACTTATTATGGTATATAAATTTTCTTTAACTTTTATTAATTTAGCCAGGTCAATTTGCATTTTTCTCTTCTTTTAAAACTTCAATTAGGGTATCAACAATCTCTTCTTCTTTTACCTTCTTAACAGTCTTGCCATTTTTAAACAAAAATCCCATACCATTGGCTGCAGAAATCCCATAATCAGCTTCCTTTGATTCGCCAGGACCGTTTACAGGACAACCCATGATGGCAACCTTGGCATTGACATCAAGGCCTTTTGACTTTTCCTCAACCTCTCCAACTATCCTTGGAAGATCAACTGTTGTCCTAGAACAAGTCGGACAAGAAACTATATCAAGACCATCTCGTCTAAGGCCAAGAGCCTTAAGTATTGCCTTTCCAGCCCTCACTTCCTCAACAATATCACCTGTTATAGAAACCCTCAAAGTATCGCCAATCCCGTCCTTAAGAAGGGAGCCGATTCCTATTGAGGACTTGACAAGAGCTTGGTAAAGTGGGCCTGCTTCTGTCACTCCCAAATGCAAAGGATAATCTACCTTAGATGACAAAAGCCTATAGGCATCAATCATGGTATTTACATCAGAAGACTTTACAGAAATTTTTATGTCGTAAAAGTCCATATCTTCTAGGATTTTTACCTCTTCAATAGCGGATGCCACAAGAGAATCCTTATTAACTCCACCAAATCGATCAACTATATCTCTTGAAACAGATCCAGAATTAACCCCAATCCTTATTGGAATTTGCCTTTTTTTGCATTCTTCAACAAGGAGGGCTACCTTATCCTTACCTCCAATATTACCCGGATTATATCTCAAACAGTCACAGCCATTTTCCACAGCTGCGAGGGCTAATCTATAGTCAAATTGGATGTCAGCCACAAAAGGAATATTTGTAAGGCTTTTTATCTTAGGAATGGCTTTTGCATCCTCGATTGTATTTACTGCCGACCTTGAAATATCACAGCCTTCAGCCTCTAAAGCTTTAATTTGTTTAACAACAGCTTCCACATCTGAAGTCTTCGCAGTTGTCATTGATTGGATAGAAATAGGAGAGCCGCCACCAACAGCAACATCTCCTACAAAAATTTTTCGTGTTTCTTTACGCATATTTCCCTTCTTATCTAAATAAATTTAATATATCTTTTATAGAAACCACCAAGATTAGACCTAGTAATATGAAAAATCCAACCATGGTAATTTTTTCTTCAAGTTTTTTATTAATTTTTTTGCCTGTAATAATTTCAATTCCGCTTGTTAAAAGCTTTGACCCATCAAGGGCAGGTATTGGCAAGAGGTTAAAAACTGCAAGGTTTACTGAAATATAAGCCAAAAAGTAAAGCAAATTTGCAAGACCATTTTGGGCTTGGTTTCCTAATTCCTTAAGAACTCCAACAGGACCTGAAAGAGCTCCAAAGGCAAGTTTGCCAGTAAAAAGCCTGCCTAAGATTGTAAAAATCATCTTGACATTGCGACCTGTTTCCTTAAAACCAAGGCCAATAGCCTCAAAAAATCCAGGTGTACGTCTAGCAGGGATTATTCCAATATAGGTATTCTCTCCCTCTACCTTTGGTTTAAAGGCAAAATCAAGATCTTTACCATTTCTTTTTGCAAGAACTGTGATTCCCTTATCAAAATCCTTATCCTTATAAAAATCATTTACAACTTTAGAAATATCTGTAAAATCTCCAATCTCTTGGCCATTGATTTTTAAAATTTCATCGCCTTTTTCAATTCCAGCGGCTTGGGCTGGGGAATCATCGATAAAGTCAGAAACTGTTGTAGTCACAACGCCGCCGATTACTCCAACTATTGTAAATACAAGGACTGCTATAATTAAGTTTGCCACAGGGCCTGCAAGGATTGTTAGAAATCTCTTAGAGGCAGGGGCATTGTCAAAGGACCTTGGATCAGATGATTCGTCATCTTCGCCCTCCATAGCACAATAACCTCCAATAGGAATTGCCCTAAAGGAATAGGTAGTCTCCCCTTTTTCCTTTGAATAAACAAGGGGACCCATGCCCACAGCAAACTCATTTACCTTTATTCCCGATTTTTTAGCCACAATAAAGTGGCCAAACTCGTGAAAAACAATCAGTAGCAAAAATAAAACTACCGCTAATAATATTCTCATTTATTCTCCTTAAACCCTAGAAAAAAGATAAAGGACAGGGGCAATAAACATGATAGAATCAAACCTATCAAGGATGCCTCCGTGGCCTGGTATCAAATTACCAAAATCTTTAATTCCAGTTTGTCTTTTGATATAAGATGCAATCAGATCCCCAATTTGAGACATAATCGCAGCTATAATTGTAAAAATAACTATCTCCCTGATATAATTATCAAGGCCAAATTCGTGGCAATAGACAATATTTAAAATTGTCGCCCCAACAATTCCCCCAATAGAACCTTCTATGGTCTTATTTGGGCTAATGTGGGCCATCCACTCCATCTTGTGTTTGCCAAAAAGGCTACCAATGATATAGGCAAAGGTGTCTGATCCCCAAGCAGTAATATAAAGCATCCATACGTAGGAGACATTTTTTATCCTAAGAATATGGGAAATCAGAAATGACACGTAAAGCATGACAAAAGCCGCAGCAAAGCCATCATAAAGGCTGTAGTGGCCAGTCAAAATAATATACATAAATAAATATAAAACCGAAACCACAATTGATGCTATATAAATATCAGAATTATTTATAAAGGCAGCCGCCATGATAATTCCATTGATAAAATATAGGCACTTCATAGGCAAATGAAGGTCAATCTTCTTTAAAGCCTTATCCATCTCATGAAGGGCAATATAAGAAAAGGCCGCCACACCAAGGGCAAGAGGAATCCTACCCAAATAGGTGATTAATATTAAAAGTGTCAAAATAACTATGCCACCAAAGGCCCTATTTAAAAGTTTAATCATAAGCCACCATATCTTCTGTCTCTTTTGGTGAAAGCAAGGATTGCTTCCCTTAGGTCATCTTCTGTAAAATCCGGCCACAAAACATCTGTAAAATATAGTTCTGTATAGGCAAGCTGGTAGATTAGGAAATTTGAAAGTCTTATTTCCCCACCAGGTCTGATCAATAAATCAGGATCGGACTGGCCAGCAGTATATAAATTTTCAGAAATTAATTCTTCTGTAATGTCGTTCTTGCCATATCCTTTCTCCATAATTTCCTTAAAAGCATGGACAATTTCATCCCTACCCCCGTAATTAAGGGCAATATTTATGGTAAGTGATTTATTATCTTTTGTCTTTTCAAGGGCAAAATCACAAGCCTCTCTGGTCTTTGCTGGAAGTTTTGAAATATCTCCCAAAAAATTTACCTTACAATCCTCAGCCATTAATTGTTCTAGCTTAGAATTTACAAATTTAATAAGTAAATCCATCAAAAAACCAACTTCAGTAGCTGGTCTTTTCCAATTTTCTGTGGAAAATGCATAAAGAGTCAAGGTCTTAACCCCAAACTTCTTGCAAGACTTGGCTATCCTAATCACATTTTCCGCACCTTCCTTATGGCCGAAGGTCCTAGGTCTATTTTGTTTTTTTGCCCACCTACCATTGCCATCAAGGATAATCGCAATGTGGTCAGGTATTTTTAATTCAGTCATAATCCCTCTCTATATCCTAACCACTATACCCAAAATCCCTGATTTTTTCTATAAAAAACTAGACTTATAACCAGGCTTTAGATTTTAATTTCCATTTTAAATTGAAAACTTAGATTGATTACACAAAAAAAGCGACATTTTTATATGCCACTTCTTAAAATTTATTTGCTCTGCGATTCTATTTCTATTACTTTCTTCACACACCCATCATTAGAAGGGATTTGAGATTGGTCTTTTCTTGGGATTTCTATGTCTGGAATTGTGTAGGTTGATTCTTCCATTGATTCTGTTTCCCTAAGGCCTAATTCGTGGGAAAATCTTAGGATATATTTTGTATTAGGAAGTTTTACCATGGCGGGTGTGGTCCCAATCCCATCGCCACCTGTCTTTTCCCCTATGATTGTGCCTAAGTCATTGTCCCTAAAAAAGTGGGCTGCAATTTGGCCTGATGAATAGACATCCTCATCGATTAAAAGATAGAGATTGCCATTAAATTTATATTCATCTCCAAATTCACCAGGATTTTCAAGGCCTGGATTAAAGATAATGTGGGTGTAGTTTTTTCTTATATCATTCATCATCTTCTTATCTTTTTTTAGGAAAGGAATATTTTCTTCCAAATATTCAAAATCCGATTCCTTGATTTTCTTTATGGAGTCGCTTAACTCTGGATATTGAGGATCGTACTTAAAAACATCATCTGACCTAAATAAAATATATTCGTGGGTGTCTTTAAAATCTTTCTTGCCCAAAATCATTGGATATAGATAGAAATTTGTGTAGGCAGAATTGCCCCCACCATTGCCCCTAAGGTCTATAATTAAGGCCTTCTTATTTTTTGATTTTTTTAGATAAGTCTTTAGAAGGTCTAAATCTTCTTCAAAATCAGGAGTTCCTGGGTCAATCATTGCCCTGATTTTTAAGTAGGCTATATCATTATTTATATCTTGGGTTATCAAATTTTTGGTAGCTGCACTAGATTCTTTAAAAATTTTATTGATGATTTCATTACTAGAAATTTTTGTTCCAAACAGATAATTTATCAAATCAACATTTACCAGACCTTTTTCTTCCTTATTTGAAAGGACAAAGGTCTCTTTCATATCATAAGACTCATTATTATCAAGAAGATTGGTGTGACCATCGCCCAAATCTTCTAAAATCCTATTCATCTTGTCGAAAAATTCCTTATCGGTCTTTAGGTTTTTGATTTCTTTCTTGTAAGAATCTCGATTTTTCAAAAAATCATAGGTCCCATTCCTATAAAAAAGGGCATAATATTTTTCCAAAGTATCAAAAGCGTAGTCAAAGTCATTTTCAAAAGGACTTTGGTCTTCGGAATAATATTTTGGATCAATTTCATAATCAAAATGACTATCCTTGCTTCTTAATAAGAAAGATAGGGTGATTCCTATTATTATCGCAAAAAGAAGTCCTAGTATTTTTGTCAATTTCTTCATAGTTAACCTCAATAGTCAAGGGCGGATAAAATTTCTTCAAAGGAAGTCTCGCCTTCTAGGACTTGGATTAGACCGTTTACTATCATCGGTCTAAAGCCGTCTTTGTTTAGTTTTTCCTTTATTTTTTCACTTTCTAGACCGTAAATTCTAAGTATATCCTTAAATTCATTATCTATTGGCATGACTTCTTCTACTGCCTGGCGGCCCTTGTAGCCTCCGTTGCAATGAGGACACCCTACTGGACGGTAGATTAGAGCTTCCCTGTCCACATCTATGTAGATTGACATTATTTCATATTCTTCATCAGTCATGACGTCTTCTCTTTTGCAGTCACACAGTTTTCTCACTAGCCTTTGGCCGGCAAGTAGGTTTACAGCTGACCTTATGAGATAATCTTCCACTCCTAGGTCCTTTAGCCTAATTAGGCCCGCAAAGGCATTGCGAGTGTGGGCAGTTGATAAAATCAAGTGGCCTGTAATGGCCGCTCTTATTGCAATTTCTGCCGTTTCCTTATCCCTAATCTCTCCAATCATTATTATATCTGGGTCTTGACGGAGGATAGATTTTAGGATTACTGGATAGGTTAATCCGATTTTTTCATTGATTGAAATTTGGTTTATATTTTCAATCTTATATTCAACTGGGTCTTCTATTGTAATTATGTTTACCTCTTCCCTGTTGAGTTTCTCAAGAAGGGCATACAAGGAAGTTGTCTTTCCTGATCCTGTTGGGCCGGTCATTAAAATTATGCCAGATTTTTTCCTAATGGCCCTTGTAAGTTTTTCCTTGCTATCATCAGAAAAACCCAAAAGTCTAGCCTTTTCCATAAAAATATCTACAGAAAGAATCCTTATTACGATTTTTTCGCCGAGGATTGTAGGCACAGACGATACCCTAAAGTCAATTCCAGGAAAAACCTCATATTGCATAGACCTATCTTGGGGCATTCTTTTTTGGGAAATATCCATTCCACAGGAAAGTTTGATTTTTGAAGATAACATATCAAAATATTCCCTGCGAATTTTCATAATATCAACAAGAGACCCGTCTATCCTTAGCCTAATTTTTCCGAAACCTTCCTCTGGTTGGAGGTGGATATCAGATGCGAAAAGACCTATAGCTTCTCCTATTAAATTTTCTATAAAGCCGTCAATATCAACGGCTATTTGCCTTTGATCAAGCATTAAACACTCCAATATTTATCGTCAAGTGACCTATACCTTACCGCCTCCAAAAGATGTTTACTTGTAATTTCCTCACTTGCTTCAAGGTCTGCAATGGTCCTTGCCATCTTTAGGATTTTGTTATAGCTCCTTACAGAAAAATTATATTTATTAAAGGCCATCTGGCCGATTTTCTCAACCTCTGGACTGAGTTTTATATATTTTTTCATCTGTCTAGTTGAAAGTAAGGCATTGGTCTTGATTTTTTCGTCCTTGTACCTTGCCGCTTGGATTTCTCTTGCCCTTACCACTTCGCTTTTTAGTTCAGCTGATGATTTTGACTTGGTATCATCATTCAAATCGTCGTATTTTACAGGTTTAATCTCTATGTGGATATCAATCCTGTCTAGAATTGGAGAAGAAATCTTGTTTAGATACCTTCTAATTTCATTTATCGAACAAGTACATTCCTTAAGAGGATTGCCGTAATTGCCACATGGACAAGGGTTCATGGCCGCAATCAAAATAAAATCTGAAGGATATTTGACACTGGCCTGGGCACGGGCCACGTTTATTTCCTTATTTTCAAGAGGTTCTCTCAAGGCTTCGATGACATTTTTTTGGTATTCTGGAAATTCATCCAAAAATAATACTCCCCTGTGTGCCAGGGTTATCTCACCAGGTTTTGGCACAGAATGCCCACCACCGATGAGGGCAACCTGGCTTGATGAGTGGTGTGGAGCCCTAAAAGGCCTTGCACTTACCAAGTGGCCACTATCAAGAAGACCCATTATAGAATAAATTTTTGTTACTTCTACTCTTTCCTCAAAACTCATATCTGGAAGAATGGTTGGCAAGTGTTTGGCAGAAAAAGTCTTGCCTGATCCAGGAGGACCCACCATTAGCAAATTATGACCACCAGCCGCAGCAATTTGAAGTGCACGCTTGAGATTTTCCTGGCCCTTAAGGTCTTTGAAATCCAAATCATAGGAAATTTCTTCCTTCAACAGAGCTGGATTTATCTTATAAAAATCCTTCTTCAAGTCACCATTTAAAAAGGCAACAACATCGTTTAGTTTATTGAAAGGATAGACCTCAATGTCGGAAATAATCGCACATTCTTCCTTGTTTTCTTCTGAAATGATAAATTTCCTAAAGCCTTGCTCACGCATGGAAATCACCATGGCAAGGGCACCTCTAATTGGCAGAATCCTCCCATCTAGGGAAAGTTCTCCCAAAAATATGTAGTCATCGTAGGCCCTATCTATAACCCCCATAGAGCTTAGAAGAGAAATCGCAATTGGCAAATCTAGCTGAGTTCCCTCTTTTTTTAGGTCTGCTGGGGAAAGATTGATAGTAATCCTTCCTGCAGGAAATTTATAGGATGAATTTACAAGAGCCACCCTCACCCTATCCTTGGATTCTTTTATAGATGAATCAGGTAGACCAACTATATTAAAGGCAGGCATCCCTGATGTGATATCGCTTTCAACTTCCACTAACTTGCCCTCAAGGCCAATTAGGGATGTGGTATTAGTCTTAGAATACATAAGTCCTCGCTTTCTTATAATAATTATAACATAAAATAAAAATTCTGGCTTTATAGGCAAAATAAAACTCCCACCGCTGGGGTGGGAGAAAGGAGAAAAACACCGTGAATAATATAAGGGTGTCGTATGTTAATTTTATCTGGTTGGAACAATTAGGCCGTAGTCGCCTTTTTTCCTCTTATATACAACCCTAACTTCCATATCTTCTGCGTCTTGGAATACAAAGAAGTTGTGGTTTAATAATTCCATTTGTAGGATAGCCTCTTCTGCACTCATAGGTTTAACCGGAATAGTTTTTTCCCTGGCTATCTTGATTTCTTCTTCTTTTTCATCAGCTTTTGCTTCAGAATCGAAGGCTTCAAACTTGATACTATCGCCAGTTTGTCTGTCTCTTTGGAGTCTGGTCTTATGCTTTCTAATTTGTCTAACAAGAGCATCAATAACCCTGTCGATAGCATTCTCATAAGTTTCCTCGTAGGCTTCAGCCCTCAAGATTGTGCCACCATCTAAAAACATAGTAGCTTCAAGCTCGTAGCCTATGCCCTCCTTAGCAAACTTAAGATCCATACTTTCTTCATCATGGAAATACTTATCTAACCTATCAAATTTCTTTTCAGATTCTCTTACAATGTCATCTGTCAATGTGAAATTTTTAGCTTTGATATTTAGTTTCATAATTCCCTCCTATATTTAGTTAGCAGGCTGCTAACTTTTATATTATTTATATACCCAAAAACCTTTTCCCTAATCTTAATTAATAAAAAATTTCTCTTTATGATATAATAAAATTATCCCCACAAAAGAAAGGGGGTGATGTCCCATGGGGAAAAACTTGTTAGATATAATTTTTATAATTGTATCAAGTTTTGTATTACCCTTGTTATCTAATATTCTTTTCGAATTATGGAAAGAAAAAAGAAACAAGGACTAATGAAAAAAGAGGAGCCTGGCCGCTCCTCTTTTTCAATGTCCCGATGGGAAATACTTGTTGTTTTGTATCACAAAGTTTGCGCTTTGCGGCTTTTTTGATGGATAAGAGGTGGCTTCTCTTACCTATATTATATGACTATTTACAGATTTATTCAAGTTTATCCCTCAGCTCAAAAGGGTATAGTGATATTATTAATATATAAGGAGAAAATATGACTAAAATCAACGACTTATTTAACTATGAATTTCTATCCGGAATATTAGTTTCTAAAGATGACAATAAAATTGCCTACAAAAAGACCCAGGCAAATCTAAAAGACAATAAATACGACACAGACCTTTATATTTACCAAAAAAATCTCGGCAAATCTTATAGGATTACAGACAAAAAAACAGCCAGCCTTTATACCTTTGACGGTGAATCTAACTTGATTTATAAGTATGACTCTGACGATTCTTTTGATTATTTTTATAAAAATAACGGCCACGGCCTAGGTGATTTAGCCTTTAAACTTGATAAGGACATTAAATCTATCAAATACCTAAAAGACGATATTTACCTAATCTCAGCAAGTCTAAAGAAAACCGAAGAAGAGAAAAAGAACGAAAAAGAAAATGAGGCCTATGAAGAAATCACAACCCTTCCTTTTTGGCTAAATGGTGCTGGCTACCTCAAGGAAGAAGTCCTATATTTTTACCTTTACAACCTAAAAGAAGACAAACTTACAGAAATCCTAAAATCAGACAAGGATAATGAAGTCCATGGCCTAGATATTAACGAAAATCTAGATAAAATTGCCTATGTAAAGGGCCATTCTGACTCAAATGGTGTTATGGAATTTCTAGAATCTATAATTCTAAAAGACATAAAGACAGGCGAAGAAAAAGTCCTTCTTGAAAAAGCTTATTCAATCTACACCTTAAATTTCATCGAAGATAGGCTAATTTTTGTTGGCACAGACATGAAAAAAGGCGGAATCAACGAGGATGCTTTCATTTACCAAGTTGACTTTGATGGCAATCTAAATATGGTAAATGACTCTATTTTTGACAAGTCCTTTGGTAATTCAATCGGTACAGATGCTAGGGCTGAAGGAAACAGGACCTTCCAAGTCCACGATAAGAGGCTATATTTTATAGTGACAGAATTTGAAGAATCCAAGCTTTATTCAATAAACCTTGACGGTGAATTAAAACTCGAACTTGATGGCTGCATAGAAGACTTCTTCGTTACTGATAAAGACATCTATTACCTAGAAATGGGTCCAGATCATCTTGCTGAACTTAAAATCAAATCCCAAAACCAAAGCCTAATTACAAACAAAATCGAAAAGGTCCTTCCAATTGAGGAATTTAATTTCCATTCAAATGGAGATGATTTGAGAGGCTATGTTCTCTTACCAAAAGATTTCGACCCGGATAAAAAATACCCAACAATCCTTTCTGTTCATGGTGGCCCAAAAACAGAACTTTCTGATATTTTCCACCACGAACACCAAATGCTTGCATCAGATGGTTATATAATTATTTATACAAATCCACACGGATCAAGCGGAAGAGGTGTGAAATATTCTGACATCAGGGGCTCCTATGGGGAGATTGACTTTGATGATTTGATGAATTTTGTAGACGAAGCTATCAAAAAATATCCACAAATTGATGCCGACAAGATGGGAGTCTATGGCGGATCCTACGGTGGTTTTATGACAAATTGGACAATCGGCCACACTGACAGATTTAAGGCAGCTGTAAGCCAAAGGTCAATTTCAAATTGGACAAGTTTTTACGGTGTATCTGACATTGGCTACTACTTTGCAACAGACCAAACTGCGGCAGATCCTTGGGAGAGCCTAGATAAAATGTGGGAACAATCCCCAATTAAACATGCCGATAAAGCTTCAACTCCTACTCTCTTCATTCACGCAGACTGCGACTACCGCTGCCCACTAGAACAGGGTATCCAAATGTATAACAAGCTAAAACTAAATGGAGTTGACACAAGATTGGTAATATTCCATGGAGAAAACCACGAACTATCAAGATCGGGCAAGCCAAAAGCTAGGATAAAAAGGCTAACCGAGATCAAAAATTGGTTTGATAAATATCTAAAAAATGAAAATAAAGAAGCATAAATTTAAGGATTTTCTAAAAAATTTCATAAATAGGCTAAAAACCCAGGACATAATGACCTATTCATCTGCCCTATCTTTCTACTTTCTCCAGGCCTCAATCCCTTTAATGATGGTCCTGGTGTCTGTAGTATCAAGAGTTCTAAAAGGCAATGAAACCATTATTTATGAGTTTTTAAACCTAGTGCCAAAGACAACTGCAAATTTAATAATCAAGGCCCTAGACATCATGTTTGCCTCGAGCCAATCTGCAACTGTCACAACAGTCACAATCCTCTTTGCCCTCTGGTCTGCGACAAGTGGTGTAGATAAGCTAATCGCAGCTATAAACCACGCCTACGGCCTAGGTCACCAATCTAAGGCCATCAAGCAAAGATTGATGAGTATCGTCTACACCATTATCTTTATAGTTTTTATCATGTTTTTGCTAATTTTTCAGATTTATGGACCGACCATCCTAAAAATCCTAGATAGCAAAATCCTTGATATAACAGGGAAATTTTTGGGGAAAAATTTGGAATACATCGTCGACTTCATATCTTCTCCAATCTTTACCATCCTAACTACAGCCATACCGCTTCTTATAATGTCAGCAGCCCTGGGCATCTTTTATAAGTATGCCCCAGGCAATTCGGCAAATAGGATTCCTTTCAAACAGGCCCTCACAGGTGGGATTTTCACAACCTTTACCATCTATGTGACAAGTTTTGTTTATTCATATTTTATAAACAACTTCTCAAACAAATCCCTAATTTACGGCGCCCTTGCCGGTATCCTTGCACTTTTCATCTGGCTTTTGATAGTCTCATCCCTACTAATAATAGGAGCTGAAGTCATAGCCGCCTTTAGAGAAGGCTATAGGGATGAATATTTTGACAAGGATATTAAGCCTGATAACGATGGCAAAAATCCTATGAATAAAATCGTTTCAAAAATAAAAGGAAAAATAAATGAAAAGTGAATTTAGGAGATTTTTCCTAAATCTCAGACGAGAAATGGACCAATCTCTAATCAAAGAAAAGTCAGAAAAAATCATAGAAAACTTACTAGCAAGTGATTTTTACAAAAATTCCCAAAGTATCTTTGTCTATGTTTCAAAAAATAAGGAAGTTGACACTAAGGATTTTATAAAAAAAGCCATAGCTAGTGGGAAAAAAATCTATGTGCCAAAAATACAAAACCATAAAATGTTTGCGGCAAAATTAGATGACCTATCAGACCTAGAGGCTGGAGCCTTTGATATTCCAACATCTAAAAGCCTTGAATTTATAAAAAATCCAGACCTTACCATCTGCCCAGGACTCACTTTTGATGATGAGAAAAATAGGCTGGGATATGGTGGTGGATTTTATGATAAATTCTTAGGAGAAAATGAAACCACAAAAATCGGTCTTATGATTTCAGATTTTAGGTCAATTAAAATTCCTGCCGATCCTTGGGATATAAAAATGGACTGTATCATCACAGAAGATAAAATATTTTAGGTTTTAAAAGCTTATTTTATAGCCATTTATGCATGAATTTACGAATAATTATTAAAAATTATTTGACATGGAAAATTTTCCTGTGTATAATCAGGCTATAGAAAATAAACTATGAGAAGAAAAGTAGATTTAATCAACCTACCCAGAGAAGCTATGTTTGGTGAGAGTAGCCTAGTGAGATTAAATTGAAAATGGCCTTTGAGTTTCTTATCCGATATTTAAGATAAGACGGGATCGCCCGTTACAGCGATAGGGTATGTTGGTACCCGATGAGTTATTAATTGTGAAATTAATTTGAAATTAAGGTGGTAACACGTGGCAAAGCCTCGTCCTTTATGGGACGGGGCTTTTTTTATACTTTACTACATAGAATATTTTCTAAGGCGCCTAATGTTAGAATGTTGAAAAAATTAGAAAAATATAAGAGGTATAAAAATGACAGAAAGATTTTTAACAGTTGGATCATTACTTAGAAACGAAGAATTATTAAAATACAAAAGAGAAATAGAAAAAAGAGACGATATTGTCTATCCATTTTACGACGACTTTGCTGGCTACAAAGAATGCGAAGATAAGGCAGTAGCAGATGTAGTAGAAAGGCAAATTGCAGCCGGTCTTACAGAAATCACAGACGGAGAATATTCAAAATCCCTCTGGCACCTCGACTTTGTTTGGGGACTAGCAGGGGTAGAAAGATATATCAGAGAAAGCGGATATTTATTTGAAGATAAAGATTGTTGTGGCAAATTTGAGACCAGACGTGATATAGGACTAAGGCTTGTGGACAGACTTTCAGGCAAGAACCACCCATTTATAGACCATTTTAAGAGACTTAAAAAACTTGTAAATGGCAGGGCAGCCGTCAAACAATGCATCCCTTCCCCATCCCATATTTTTGGTGAAATCATTAGTTTTGGTTTCCTAGAAGATTCTTATTACAAAAACGAAGCCGATTTTGAAAAAGACCTAATCCGTTCATATAATGAATTTTTAGACGATTTTAAAAATGCTGGCGGTGAAATAGTCCAATTTGACGATTGCCTATGGGAACAATTTGCAGACGAAGGTGATAGCAGCCAATTCGATGGCCAAGCCAGGGATAATAAAAACCTTGCCCTAGCTGAAAAATATATAGCCATCAACAACGAAGTCATCGACTATGGTCATGACCTAGGACTAAAAGTCTACACCCACAACTGCAGAGGCAACTACGCCTCCCGTCACTTTGGAGCAGGCACCTACGACTCAATCGCTGATCTTTTCCTAGAAAAACAACATTACGATAGATTCTACCTAGAATGGGATGACGAAAGAGCAGGATCTCTAAATTCATTAAAAGCCTTTAAGAAAAACAAGGACGCAGAAATCGTCCTAGGCTTCTTATCATCAAAAACACCAGACCTAGATGATGAGAAAAGAGCCCTAGAATTATTAGATCAAGCAAGCCAAATTATAGACAAAGACAGACTCTACCTCTCCCACCAATGCGGCTTTGCCTCATGCGATAATGGCAACGAACTAAGCCAAGACCAGCAATGGGCAAAGATTAAGCAAGGTCAAGAAATCGCAGAGAAATTCTGGAATAAATAAAAAAATAAATCTCTCCTAGTATATAGAAAAAGCACCCTAGCCGGGGTGCTTTTGGTTTT
Organism: Anaerococcus sp. C0059F3; assembly: GCF_056590475.1. Taxonomy (NCBI): domain Bacteria; kingdom Bacillati; phylum Bacillota; class Tissierellia; order Tissierellales; family Peptoniphilaceae; genus Anaerococcus; species Anaerococcus sp. C0059F3. The sequence continues at coordinate 42,949 of NZ_JBWPWE010000007.1, read as the reverse complement.
CCACCCTTGTCTCGACCGAAGTGCAAGCCCGTCGGCTCGAGGAGACAGATATCTCTTGCCATTTTTATAAAACCAATATGGTCAAGGTATCAAATCTATCTTAAACGGAAGAATCATTTTACAAACCAAATCCCAACCAGAGACAGTCCTGATTTTGGTCCAGAGGTTTCTACATTCGTTCGTTTCACTCACTTAGTCTGCCTCTGCACGCTCTCTGCCGCTGGGCAATTTTGTCCTCCCATCCGTTTTTTTCAAAAACGGGGATAGGGCTTCAGAAACGAGGGGGTGGGTTTGGGCTTTGTTTCAAGGTATATAGGTGTCCCGACTTTGTGAGATCTCTCCTCCGCCTTTGGCGTCGTCGAGAGGGCGCTGTGGGGTTTTTCATACTTTTAATAAAGTAATTTAACATTTTTTAATATTCAAAAGCACCCGGGCTAGGGGTGCTTTCTATTGCAAAAGTTTATTTAACTGTTGGTACGATTTTTTCTTTGCCGCCCATGTACATTTGTAGTGGGGCTGGGATTTTAACTGATCCGTCGGCTTGGAGTAGGTTTTCTAGGAAGGCTATTAGCATTCTTGGTGGGGCTACTACTGTGTTGTTTAGGGTGTGGGCAAAGTAGTTGCCGTCTTCTCCCCTTAGTCTGATGCCAAGTCTTCTTGCTTGGGCGTCGCCAAGGTTTGAGCATGATCCTACTTCAAAGTATTTGCCTTGGCGTGGGCTCCATGCTTCTACGTCGCAAGATTTTACCTTAAGGTCTGCTAGGTCTCCTGAACAGCATTCGAGTGTTCTTACTGGGATTTCTAGACTTCTAAAGAATTCTACTGTATTTTGCCATAGTTCGTCATAGAATTTCTTTGAATCTTCTGGTTTGCAGATGATTACCATTTCTTGTTTTTCGAATTGGTGGATACGGTAAACCCCACGTTCCTCGATGCCGTGTGCTCCTACTTCTTTTCTAAAGCATGGAGAATATGAGGTCATCTTTAGTGGCATCTTGTCTTCTTCGTTGATAGTGTTGATGAATTTACCAATCATTGAGTGCTCAGATGTACCGATTAGGTAGAGGTCTTCGCCTTCGATTTTATACATCATATCTTGCATTTCAGCAAAAGACATAACGCCAGTTACTACATCAGATCTAATCATAAATGGTGGGACAAAATAGGTGTAGCCCTTATCAATCATAAAGTCTCTCGCATAAGAAAGGATTGCTGAGTGGAGTCTTGCTATATCGCCTTTTAAGTAATAGAAACCTGCACCTGAGGTATTTCTTGATGAATCAAGGTCGATTCCGTCAAAACTTTCCATGATGTCTATGTGGTAAGGCACTTCAAAGTCAGGAACAAGAGGCTCTCCAAATCTCTCAATTTCGACGTTTTCAGTGTCGTCCTTGCCTAGAGGTACTGTTTCGTCTATGATTTGTGGGATGACTTGCATCCTTTTTTTGACTTCTTCGTTTAGTCTCGCAGTTTCTTCTTCGATGTGGACAAGTTCGTCGTTGATTTCAACTACATGAGCCTTAGCGGCTTCGGCTTCGTCTTTTTTGCCTTGACCCATAAGAGCGCCGATTTCCTTAGAAGTCTTGTTTCTTTCGCTTCTTAGCTTGTCGCCGTCGGTCTTATATTGACGGAGTTTTTCGTCAAGTTCTAATACTTCGTCAACTAGGACAAGTTTTTCATCTTGGAATTTTTTCTTAATATTTTCCTTAACAAAGTCTGGGTTTTCTCTTAGTAATTTAATATCAATCATGTTTTCTCCTTAAAAATATGCATAAAAAAAGCCTCCCCCAAATTGGGACGAAGGTCTCGTGGTGCCACCCAAATTACGCAAGCAGGGCTTGCCTTAATTTCGTATTTGCTCGAAGACGGATTCACTACTGCCGACAGAGAATTTCCACCAACCATTCCCTCTCTAGGTGCCTTTCATAGCTACTACTTCTTTTCATCGCAATATTTCATTAGTACTAATATACAGCATTTCGAAAAAAAATGCAAATATCTTTATCTGAATTTAACAAGCCAAACATTTTTAACCCATATTCTTGGGATAAAATTATTTTAAATCAACTTAATAAGAGTATAATGGTTATGTTATGGAGAAGAATGTGAAAAGATTAACTAAAAGAAAAGTGAATTTCCGCTACCTAAATATCCTCAGGGGTTTTTGCCTCTTGACTGTGTCTACCTACCACCTTTTTGGCCACGCTTTGCCGGGTGGTTTTTTAGCCGTAATAGGATTTTTAGTTATGTCCGGATTTTTGATGGAAAAAGCGAACTTTAATAGGGACCTAACACTTCAAGATATATTAGAAAGCCTGAAAAGAAAGGCAAAGAAGATCCTGCCACCTATTATTTTTATAGCCTTTATAAGCCTTGTTGTGGCTTTGATATTTGCCAGGGAAATCTTTGACGACTCAGCGAGGTCGAGCCTAGCGGTGATTTTTGGCTTTGAAAATATCAGGCAAATTATTGCTGGCGCTTCGTATTTTGATAGGAATGGTAATTTCAACCTCTTTGTCCACCTCTGGTACATATCCCTCTACATCCAATTTATAGTAATTTTTTACCTTGTGAAATACCTTGGAGGGAAAATCAGAAATATTTCCGCCAGAATATGGGGACTTATAATTTTAAGTCTAATTAGTTTTGGACTTTCCTTATATTTTGCCATCAACAATAGTCCAATAATTAGGATTTATTATGGTACAGATACTAGGATTTACGCCTTTTTCCTAGGCATGGCCTTCTACCTCCTATTTTTAAAATACAAGGATAGACTAGAAGTAAGCCAAAAAAGCCTCAGAATTTCGATTGGGCTTTTGAGCCTCTGCCTTTTTGTACCAATGTTTTTTATAAATGGTGAGGATATTTGGATTTATAAGTCATTTTTTCTAGTTTATACATTGGCCTTTGCCCTTATGGTCCTCATCCTTTACAGGTATGAAATCGAATATGGGGCAAAGTTTTCTCAAAATATTTTGGGAGGGATTTTGGAATACCTTGGCAGGAGAAGTTTCTACCTCTACATACTCCAATATGTAGTCCAAGTGTTTTTCTCATATTTCTTGATAAATTTATTAGAAAACAAATTTTTATACTATGGTCTACAATTTGCTTGGATAATATTTGTAGGAGAGATTTGCCACATCATTTTTGATAGGAAGAGGATTAATAAATACCTAATCCTAATTCCTCTTGCAGGCCTTATAATCCTAAACATTGTTTCCCTTGCAATCGGCAACCAAAAAGAAAAAGATATGGCCGAGCTTAAGGCGAGATTTGAGCAAAGCGAAGAAGAAATCAAGAAAAATAACGAATCTGTTAAGAAGAAACAAGCTTCAGAAAATAAAAAAGAAAAGGAAGACGAAAAAGATAAAGAAGTTAGCTCATCAGAAAAGGAAGATTCCTATCAAAAAGACCTTGAAAAGGCTAAAGAGAATAAGAATTTCAAGGAAAAACCTTATGACGACTTCATTTTCACAGAAAATGAGCTTAACTATGTAAAGGACATCCACATCACAGCTGTGGGCGATTCAGTCCTTATCAATATTGATAAATACCTAAGAAAATACATTCCAAACCTCTACCTAGACGGAGTAGTCGGTAGGGATATGGTTGACGGACCAAATGTCCTCGCAAATATCAAAAACAACGTCGGCCTCGGAGATATTATCCTAATATCCCTTGGATCAAATGGGTCTGCCAACCACAACGACATGCAGACAATTATGGACCTTGCTGAAGGCAGGGATGTATATTTTGTAAATACTTCTCACCTCCAATCCTATATGGATAAGGTCAATGCCGATATGAAAGATTTTGTGGACAAAAATCCAAAGGCCCACCTAATTAACTGGCGTGCCTATGTTAAAGATAGGCCAGAACTCTTGGCAGTCGACAGGACCCACCCAAATGTGGAAGGTAGCCAAGCCTACGCTGACTTAGTTGTAAGAAAAATCTTGAATGTAAATAAGGTTAGCGATTAAAAATAAAATTTAAAAAGCCCTGGGACTTTGAAAGTAAAATACTTTTAATTTTACTTTTTAAAAAACCGGGGCTTTTGTTTTTGAAAATTTTTGGCAAAAGAAAAAGCAGGCATAGCCTGCAAGTTGGTGGGAAGTACTGGGCTTGAACCAGCGACCTCCACGATGTCAACGTGGCGCTCTTCCAGCTGAGCTAACTCCCCAAGTTTATCTAATCATATCAAGAAAAGATTAGATTGTCAAATGGAAGGGATTTAATTTGTGAAAACTTTCCACCCCTCGTCTCGAGCGGAGTCGAGAGACCTCTTGCCATGTTTATAAAACCAATATGGTATGGGCATCGAAGTTTATCTCAAAATCATAAATCATTTTACAAAAAAAACCACAAAAAAGGGACCAAAATCAGTCCCTTGTTTTCTTGAATTTTTTCCTTACCCTATAGAGGATAAAAAGAATTATTAAAATTATTAATATAAATGGCCAGTAGAGGAAAAATCCTACTATGATTTGGGAGAAAAATTCCTTTAATATGCCCAAAGATTCACCCATAGCTTCCTTAATTCTTTCTCCTAGGTCTGGATTATTTGCCCTTCGGTCGTAGGAATATACTTGGTTTAGGGAAATATTGTAGGTGTCATAGGTCACCCTGTCCTTTAGGTCGGCCTTGGCTTTTTTTATGGCATCAATATCACCCTGGGTCTCAATAATTTTGGCATTGATGACTAGGGTGTCTTCAATATTTGTGGTTTGATCAAGGAGTTCGTTGAATTTATCAAGCTGTTTTTCCTTGATATCTAGTTCCTTATCCACATCTCTGAAGGCAGTCCTTAAATTGTTTGAATTTTTATTGATATTCATAGTCTTGCCTATACCAGCAAGGACTTGGTCGAATTTATCTACCTTATCTCTTGGGATTTTTATGGTAAATTCTGTAGTCTTTAGGTCCCTACTTCCATCATAAGAATTATAATATGTGGATTCATTTTCTATTAGACCCTCAAGGTCTTTAGCAGATTTCTTGATAGCCTCAAAGTCCTTATCATAGTTTGTTGTTTCAAGGTCTAAATAGACAAATCTCTCTATATAAGAATCTGAATCTTCTATTTCGTTTGGGCTTTCTCCTTCGGACACAGACTCGTCTTTGGTCAATTCAGCTTCAGATGAGGCTTGATTTTGACCATCGCTCGCATAGTCACGGGCTTCCTTAGCTTCTTCTTTGACATGATTTCCAGCCCCACAAGAAGCTAGGGCAAAGATGCTTAGTAGAATTAATAAAAATTTCTTTTTCATAAGGCCCTCCTCTTTTCTTTTATTATATCACCATGGCAAACGATTGCAAGGAGGGGAAATCCTAATTAACTAGCCCGTATAAAACTGAATCTATAGCCTTTTGTGGGATACCAATATCTTCTATCACACATTTTCTCTTGTAGGCTTCTCTTTCATAGAGACCTGTTTTCATAAGCTGCATGGTGACAATGAGGTCAGCATCCACAACTTCTCCCAAATCCTGGCCTGTTGATGCATCAAGGCCTGAAGGAATATCTATTGAAATTTTATATTTCATAACATTATTTATGATAGAAATTACTGTGGCGTAGATGCCTGTAACTGGCCTATTTAGTCCTGTGCCGAAAATGGCATCAACAATCAGGTTGACATTGGAAAGTCTTTTTTCCATGTTTTCCAAGTCTTCGATTGATTCTACATAATAAATTTCTTCGCAAAGCATCTCGCAGGATTCTAGGTTTAGCTTAAATTCAGGGCTAGCCTTTTCGACATCGCCTATAATAAAAATTTCCACATCCTTGTATCTGGCAAGTAGATTTCTTGCGAGTGCTAGGCCGTCTGCACCATTGTTGCCAACACCTACAACCACACCAAAGTAGCCAAATTTATTGAGATTTATATGTTTAAGCACAGCCATGCTAGCTCTTTCAACAAGGCTTAAAGCTGGCACTTTCAAGACTTCTATGGCGTAGCGGTCGATAGCTTGCATTTGAACTCTGTCAACTAAAATCATAATCTGTCCCCTTTAATCTTAGATCTTCACCAAATATTTCATAGGTCTTAGAATTATTACCCAAAATCCTGGAAAATACCCTCGGTCCGTAGATTTCTCCTATCAAATCTTCATCTAGGTTGGAAGATAGAATAATAGGTAAACCCTTGTTCATCCTCTCATTTACAACATCAAAGAGGTTTGATTGGTCGGTTGACCTGTGGGTTTCGGCCCCAAGATCATCTATAATTAGCAAATCACAATCAAAAATCATCTCATACTGGCTTTCAAGGTTAGCACGTCTATCCTCAAAGGCCCAATGGTAGTCATTTAGGAACTTAAAAAGCTTGGTTGAAGTCATATAAACAACCGAATAATTCCTGTCTAAAAGTTCCTTAGCAATTGAATTTATAAGGAAGGTCTTTCCCCTGCCGACTTCTCCTTGAATGTATATATTGCCGCTTTGTCTATCAAAATTATTTATATATTCCTTTATTTCTCTAACAATTTTCACAATATTTTCGTATGGACTTACAGATATGCCCATGTAAGGATTTTTGGAAAATAAATTGTAATTAAAAGTTGAGAAATTTTCTCTGTTTATGACGGCCCTTAGTCCTGACTTTTCGTAATTATCTTGAATAATTAAATTTAGCCTACATGAACATGGCTCTGTACCAACAAAACCAGTGTCCTTGCAAAGGTCGTGGTGGTATTTTAGGTCCATGTAATTTGTCTCATAGCCATTGGCCAAAAGAAGTTTATCCTTTTCTTTTTTTAGGGTTTTTATTTTCTCCTCAGCTGGCCTTGTGTCCATATCCTGGGTGGCAAGCTCTAAACTTTTAAAACCAGTTTCCTTTATGAGCTGGTCAATTGCCTTGATTTGAGGGATTTTTTTGTAAATTTCTTCTATGCGTTCTTCTTGCAAGACCTTATTTATCCTGCGTCTTTCAGCTAGGATTAGGGATGCTTTTTCATTGGCTTTCATACTATTTCTCCGTCTTGTTTAATCTCTCAAGTCTCTTTAGTCTAGCTTTTTCGGCTATGGACATACCATCATTTGGTTTTGCTGGATCAGATTTTCTCCTGTACGTCCTGACTCCAGTCGCTTTTTTAAGCTTGTCCCTTTCTTCCTTCATCCTGAGCTCATTTAGGCTATTTATGCCCATATCTCGCCAAGATTTAAGGTAGCCCATGACGTATTTTACATCCACATTTCCAGATTCTTTAGCCTGTCTAAAGGCTTCTGTGACAAGCTCTGGTTCCTGGTCATATTCACCGAGGGTTTCGTGGATTCTTGTAATATCTGCCGGAGTTAATTTCCTAGCGATTATTCTTTCGACATTTTCAAACATCATTGACTTTCTTTGGGCCTTATCGAAATTAATTTCATTTGATGGAGTATCATCGCTTTCGCCAAAATACATCTGTCTTAGGGATACAATTTCTATATAGGTCCCCCCATCAGAATTCTTTTTTTCCCTAAAAATCCCCATATTTATCCAAAATTTAACAGCCTCTTCAAATCGTTGGTCATCAAAATTTAGCTGACGTTTAATCTTTCCCTCATCTACGAATTTGTTATTGTAAATTTCCTTATAGATTAGTAGATAAACCTTGATAGCATCACCATCAGCCATCTGAAGATAGGTATTTAAAAACATATTTTCAAATGGAGTTGTACCCATATCTAATTTTAATTCCTGCATTTCAAAGTTCATTATAATCATCCTTACTTAATTTCATATTAATAATTTTCGAATAAACTAGGCCGTGGGAAAGTTCAAAATTTTCTCCATCGACTTCTACATCCTGGTTTTCAAAAACTTCCCTTGTATAGGAAGTAATTTTAAAACCGCATTTTTTGTATAGATTTAGCGCCCTTTCATTAAAAGTATTGACATCAAGAGTCAAAGTCCTATAGGACATTTCCACAAAAAACACCCTCATTATAGCCATCACAGCTTCGTAGCCATAGCCAGCCGATACAAAATTAGGATCAAAAACTATACCCAGCTTGGCCCTTCTTAGGAGGGGATTGATATTTTTAAGTCCAATAAAACCTATAAAACGATCGTCAGTGACTCTTCTTACTGCAAAATATTTTTTATTTGGCATGGAAATAGACCCTTGCCAGAGTTTGATTTCAAAATCTGTGAGGTTGCCATAGTTATAGCCAACAAGCTTTGGGTCGTCAAAAATAGCCCAGTCTTGAAGTTCAAAGGCGGCTTTGACGTCTATTTTATCTAAATATATCCTAGACATTTTCATCCCTTAGGGATAGGTCTGTAAAGGTTGTGCATTGTTTATTGAAAAATAAGTCTACAGTACCAGTTGCACCATTCCTGTGCTTGGCAAAGATGACCTTTGCCTGGTTTGGTTCGACTTCTTCATCGTAATAATCTTCCCTATATAAGAGCATAACCACGTCTGCGTCCTGCTCGATAGCACCTGACTCTCTAAGGTCAGAAAGGATTGGCCTGTGGTCGGCCCTCTTGTCAGCCTCTCTTGATAATTGGGCAAGGGAAAGAATCGGACAATTTAATTCCTTTGATAGGGATTTTAGGCCTCTAGAAATAGAGGCAATTTCATTTTGCCTATTTTCCTGCCTGCCATCTGCCTGCATCAACTGCAAATAGTCGATTACAACTAGGTCTAGGCCTTTTTCTGCCTTAAGCCTTTTTAATTTAGACTTCATTTCTGATAATCTAATTCCTGGTGTTTCGTCAACATAAAGATCAGTTTTGACAATTTTTTTAGTTGCATCTATCAAAAGTGTCCAATCGTCATCTCTGATTGATCCATTTATGATAGATTCAAGGCTTACCAAACTAACCATTGACAAAAGTCTTTGGTTTAATTGGTAAATTGACATCTCAAGGGAGAAAAAAGCAACTGACTTGCCATTTTTCGCTGCATTCCAAGCCATAGTCAGTCCTAGGGCGGTCTTACCCATGGCAGGTCTTGCTGCAAGAAGGATTAGCTGGGAGTTTTGCAATCCTGAGAGCTTGTTGTCAACTACATCAAGGCCTGTTGCAACTCCAGTGATTTTCCCATCTGCTAAGGTTAGCTCGTTTATCTGCCTTAGGGTGTCATCCATTGTGTCAGCGACCCTTACAAGGCCTTGGTTGTGGCTATCTTGGGATATTTCAAATATTCTATTTTCTGCGATCGCAAGGATGTCAGTAACGTCGTCAGTTTGCTTGTATGACGAATCGATTATATCCTCACTAGCCCCTATCAGACTCCTTAGTAGCGACTTTTCCTTGACTGTCTTACAATAAGTTTCAATATTTGGAGTATAAAATGAGGAGAGGGTAATCTCAGTGATAAACTCCTCCCCTCCAACTTCTTGTAATATATTTTCACTCGATAGCTGGCTTACAAGCGATACATAGTCTACTTTGATGTCTTTTTCAAACATCCCTACTATGGACTTGTAAATCCTCTGTGTTCTCGAGTCATAAAAGTCTACAGGTTTTATAATTTGATTTGCACTATCAAAGGTCTCATTTTTTGCTAAAATACAACCTATGATAGCCTGTTCTGATAAGAAGTCATAAGGTAGTGGCCTTAGGCCATCTGTCATTATTCTACCTCAGCAACTACGATAACTTTAAGGTCTGCGTTAACTCCTTCATATAGTCTAGCGTTGATTACAAATTCACCGACTCCGTCGATTTTTTCAACTTCTTCGATTCTCTTTCTGTCAAGTTCGATACCTTGTCCTGCTAGAGCTTCAGCGATGTCTTTGTTTGTTACAGAACCAAATAGTTTGCCGTCTTCGCCTACTCTTACCTTTTGTTCTACGCTAAGAGCTTCGATTTTTTCCTTAAGAGCTTCAGCTGCTTTTCTGTTTTCAGCTTCTTCTTTCTTAAGTTCTTCTCTCATTTTTTCTAGTTCTTCCATGTTTTCTTTTGTTGCCTTTACAGCAAGTCCTTGTGGATCAAGATAGTTTCTAAAATATCCTGGTTTTACATCTACAAGGTCTCCCTTAACTCCAACTCTTACAATATTATCTGTTAGTATTACTTTCATTTTCTTCTTCCTCTCTTATATATTCAATAATAGCTTTTCTTAACATTTTTTCGGCATTTTCCATGCTCATATCTAATTGGGTGGCTGCGGCTGTTAAGTGTCCGCCACCTCCAATGCGCTCTAGTATTAATTGTACCGATATATCGCCTAAGCTTCTACCTGAGATATGAATTTTATTATTAGCCCTAGTTAGGACAAAGCTTGCGAGAACTCCCTTTATATTTAAAAGGTCATCTGCAGCCTGGCTTGCAATCAGGGTTGATCCATCAATTTCCCTATTAAAATGGGCTACGGCAATGAAATCATTGACCATAAATGAATCTGCTATTACCTCTGATTTATATTTTACAATCTCAAAGTCATCCTTAAACATCCTCTTGATGTAGACTGAATCGGCTCCCCATCTCTTAAGGACGGAGGCTGCTTCAAAAGTCCTGACTCCAGTTTGGTAGACAAAATTTTTGGTATCAACTGTTATACCCGCCAAGAGCGATTCTGCAACAGGAGTTCTTGCCTTAAAGTTTTCATCCAAATAGGATAAAATCTCTGTCACAAGTTCTGATGCAGACGAAGCGTATGGCTCGATATAGGAGATGGTGGCCTTTTTGATGTAGTCCTTGCCCCTCCTATGGTGGTCGATTATAAAGATATTATCCGTCCTATCAAGTAAGGCCGGTCCTTCAGTTGAATTTTTCCTGTGGTTATCTGTGACGATTACCAAAGACTGTGGACTAATTCTAGCAAGGGCCTCTTCTTCGGTTAGGATATTATCAGTTAATTCTTCTAATTCTTCAGTAACCCTAGCATACATATTTTCAATAGGCTTGGTCACTTCATTTAGGATAATGTAAGCTTGTTTACCCATTGATTTTGCGCCTTCGTATATACCTAGGGCAGATCCAAAGGAATCCATATCTGGGTTGTTGTGGCCCATGACATATATATCTGGGCTTGTTTGCATCATTCTCTTTAGGGCTTGGGAAATTACCCTAGACCTTACCTTAGAAGTTTTTTCTATGGCCTTGGTCTTGCCGCCAAAGTATTCGTAATTATCTTCAAGTTTGATGACAGTTTGGTCTCCTCCACGTGAAAGGGCAATGTTAATCGCATCTCTTGAATCAGAATATATTTCAGAAGGGTTTGCCCCAGCTATACCAACACCTATGGATAGGGTTGGTGGAAGGGCATTTCCCTTATCAATATCCCTTACCTTATCAAGGATAGAAAACTTATCTTCGTGGATATTTTTATAATCTTGGTATTCACTTAAGATCATAAATCTGTCATTTTCGTATTTTCTTATTAAGCAATTGTATTTTTTGAAATACTCATTTATCACCCTGTCGATTTCACCTAAAACTTGTGGTCTTACATCAGAGGCGGATGAATTTCTAATATCTTCATAGTTGTCTATAAAGACAGAATAAAATACCAATCTCTTGTCCTTGAATAGTTTTTTGATTGATTCGTCATAGGTATTATCTATCCCATACAAGAAGGTCTGGCCCTTTGAATGGTCATCAGCAAAAATAGTTGAGTAATAAAACTGTATTACCTTATCGGAAATATTTACATTTTTTGATGTCCTTATCTCTTCATTATCAAATTCAATCTCTGATAAATCTGGAATAAGATGGTCAATTTCTTCTCCGATTAGGGTCCTATTGGGAAAAAGCTCCCTAAAAAATGAGTTGTGCCACTTTATCTTCCTGTCATCTTCAACTATAGCTATAGGAAATGGCATTTCAAAAACTACATTTTTTGTAATGGAGTCAAAAGAATATGAAACATCATCCACATACTTCTGAAGCTCCTTGGCCTTGGTCGTATTTATGCTTTTCAAAAATAAGAATAATATTATTGATATAGCAATACCAACAGCACCCAAGGTTGGATTGTAGTAGAAAACTACAAGTGAAGCAAGTAAGGGAAAGGCCATAATTAAAACAATATTAGCAGTGCTAATAAATTTTTCGTCATTCTTCATTTTTCCTCCTTGCTCTAAAATCTATAAATATGTCTGCAATCCCTATTATAAGTAAAGGGATTATAAAAACTTGTATTAATATCAGCATAAAAAACCACTGAAAGCCCCTGCTTAAAGGTAACTTTGAATTTTTTAGTATATAGTCAAAAAGACTCGCTCCATTTATGGCAAAAAACATCAAAGCTAATAGGATTAAATTGCCCAAAAGGTAAAGATCTTTGATGGCAAAAAATTTCCCTAAAAAGTAAATAGCGACTTCAATTATAAACAAAATCACCAAATCTTTTGGATTCATCCTTAACTCATCTAGATTTTTTACGTCTGTAAAACCCTCATCTTTTATTGACAAATAATTTCTAATAATCTTAACCGATAAAATTGCATAAAACATTGATACCCATGCAAGAATTGCAGGATATAGGCTAGTTGTTAGCCTATAAATATCAAAATCTAACCTATAAGCATAAAGATCTTCAAAATTTTCCTTTAAATTTATAGCTAATTTATCGATAGAAAGTCCCTTTTCTAGCATCTGGTACTTATACAAGAAAATAAAAATCAGGCTAGTTACGACAAAGGTTCCTATAATCTGGACTCTGGCAGTAAATTTAAGGCCAATAAGAACTATTAGACTTAGACTAATAAGTAGCAAGGCAATAAGGCTCATAGATAGAGCATCCTTGTCTACAAAAATCAGGCCTAAAAGATATGTGCCAAAAGCTCCTAGTAAAAAGCTTAAAATTCCTTCATTAAAGTAAAAAATAGTAAATAGTATTGGAACCATACCAATAAATACCAAGCTCTTTTCTGAAAAAAATAAGCAAAGTAAAGTCAAAGCTATGACAAAAATAGGCTCCATAATCCTATTTGTATTTTTTGTTAAAGTCATATAATCTCCATATAAAAATCGAATAATTTTTATCTATATTATTCTACTTTAAAAAGGAATTTTAACAATATCCGCAAATCAAAAGAGTCCTTCATTCCCTAAAACTGTGGGTTTTCTTATCCAATAGCTTTCTTGAATCAAAAAGCCTTATTGTAGCCTTAGATACATAGTAGGCTATAAAATATAAAATTATCGATACAAGTAAGACCACTATTGCATTTCCCATTATAAAGCTTGAATTTTCAATGAACAATGAAATCATCACGTAAGATGTCCATATAGAATAAAAGCTATGAAAGGCTAGGGTTTTGTAGATTGACTTGTAGTCACTATAGGATCTGATAAGGATTAATGTTGTTATGTCAGTTAAAACTCCAGCAAGGCCCACAGCTAAGGCTCCAAAAAGAGCAGTCGGTGTTGCAGGATCTCTTGCAACTTGGACTAGGGTGAACATCTGTGGGTCCCTGATTACAAAACTGTAATTTTCCCAAGTTATAGGCTCTCCCGGATGGTTAAGGCCCATATCAACCCTCAAGCCATCATAAAATAAGGCATAAAGAGTTACAGGATGGTTCAAAAATGGGGATTTTGTCCTAGGTTTCATCATAGATTTTTCATCAAAGTCTGGATAAAAATCTACAAATTGGAGGGCTATTTTTTTACCATCTGCCACAAAAAAGTCGCCCTTATACATAATTTTATCTTCGACTAATTTTTTATCCTTAAATAAAAGTGCATCAAAGGCCCAGCCTGTTGAGTTTTGATAGACATTGAAGTCCTTGAACCTAAAAGGCTTATTTACCATAGTTATGCCCTTATCAACAACTTTATCATCCTTATCAAGGATAGATAGGCTAGTGATATATTGGTCAACTGTGTAGTCTTCCCTAAACATCACGTCATATTGGTCGACCTTGATTTTATAATCAGAATTTTCAAGATTCATAACTGTGCCGGGCACGCCGTGGACAAATTCCTCAAAGCCTTGGTATCTGCCATAGGCAAAAGCTAGGATAATTATAATTAGAGAAAGGTGGGTAAGCCATGAGCCTAGATAACCAATCTTACCATCAAAGGCATAGTAGACTTCCTTGCCATCAACTTCTGTTTTTTTATAAGACCTAATATTAAGTTTTTTAAATATAGCAAGCTCATCGTCCTTGACCTTGGTCCAAGACTTGTAATTTTTTAGCTTTGGCTCTATAGCTGGGTCCTTGAAAGACTTTTCAAAAATCACCCTAAAGCGGTTTATGCTGCATAAAAATAAATTTATCAAGAGTAAAACTGTAATTAAGATATACCACCAGGCTGAATATACCTTGTCAAAGTCGCAAGCAAGGATGATTTTAGCCCAAAAATCGCTGTAGGATTCTTGGTAAAAGGCGGCTTGGTTTCCCTGAGGAATCACAGTTCCTATTATCGATAAAAGCGCAATTATAACCAGGAGGATAATCCCAGTTTTCATTGAGTAAAAACTTTTAAATATTTTATTATTTTTCATAATCTCCCTTAAAAGCAAAAGGACTCCGGCGGAGTCCATCTTAGCTTTTTATTCATACTTCTTTAAGATTTCTAGGCCTTGTTTTACCAATTCTTCGGCTTCGTCTAGGTTTTGGTGGGCTTTCTTTGAATTGTGGAAGCCTTCACCATTTTCTACCCAAACAAAGTCCCATTTGAATTGTGCATGTCTGTGAATTTTTTGAAGCTCAGCCTTATCTTCATCTGATAAGTCGCCTGCCTTAACATGTTTAGCTAAAAGGTCTATAAATGCCTTAAGTTCGTCACTTACTTCGTTTGTTCTGTCATATACACCTTGTTGAACTTCTTCAACCCAAGCAATCATTTCATCTTCGCTCTTTCCTGCGTGGCAAGATAGGCAAGAATTTTTGATGCCTTCTTTTGACTTAAGTGGGCTTGTCCAGTGGTGAGATTTAAATTTCTCGCCCTTTTCATTTTCAACTACTGGCATATGGCAGTCTATACAAGAAAGTCCTGCAGAATCGTGAACTGAACCCATCATGGTTTCAAACTCAGGGTGTTGGGCCTTAAGGAGCTTAGCACCTGTTTGAGGGTGTTCCCAATCAGCAAATTCAATTTCATCATAATATTTTAACATATCGTCAGTTTCAAAACCGTATTTATATGGTAAAATTACTTCCTTGGTCTCTGGATCTAGGTAATATTCAACGTGGCATTGGGCACAAGCTAGGCTATCTACCTTGGCATTGTTAGCATTTACATTGCCCGCATCGATTTGTTTTCTAAAGTGGTCTCTTGTTACTTGAACAGTGCCGATATCATTCATATGGCAATCGTAACATGAAATTGTGTCCATACCTTGATGGTCAGCAACAAATTGGTCAAAGTCCATGGAATTTACATCCACCCCATCCTTTTCAAGGGCAGCTACAAAGTCAGCTGTCTTACAAGCAAGACAAGATGCGCCTGGCTTTGGTCTTTCTGTATTAATAACATCTTCAAGAGCATAAACGTGGCCCCTAGCCCTGTCATATTGTTTGGCAAAGCCGTAACCTTCGTAATAAGTCCTTAAGTTTGGATGAGCTTCGAGGTAGTCAACTTGGACTGACCCACCAAATTTTGTTTCGCTCATATCTTCATTTGCTTTATATGTCGCATAAATATCTGGGTATGTATCTTTATATTCTTCTGCAGATTTGATTTCAGAATCATTGCTGCAGGAGCTTAGAGATATGGCCAAAACAAAGGCTGATAAGACACTTATAATCTTCTTATTCATCTTCTCCTCCTAAAATTTATGTTCATGGGCAAAAATCCCATATTCTTCTTACTTACTGTTATAAACTATTATCTACAAATTATCAAGCAAAGCTTTTCCTTACAAGCCTCTCCTACTTATCATTAGGGCCTATATCTGGTATAATTAGTGTAAGAAAAGGCGAGGAAGATATGGATATTTTAAAAAATTCAGATATGTCAATCATTTCAGACCCTCATGTTTTGGATGAGTCCTTGATTGCTGATACTGAAAGTCTGAGAAAAGAATTAAAAGTCGAAAGAAAATTAGTTGTTGAAAGTGAGTCTCTTTTTAGGAAGGCTCTTGATCTTGTGGATGAGGCTGGATCAAAGTATCTAATTATTTCAGGCGATATTAGCAAGGAAGGCGAACTTGTTAGTCACAAAAAGTCTGCTTCTCTTTTAAAAATTTGGCAAGAAAAAGATCCTGATAGAAAAATTTTTATAATTCCAGGCAATCACGACATAAATTCTAAGCGTGCCTATGATTATAAAAATGACACCAAAACTCCTGCCACTAGCCCTAAGGAATTTTACGAAACTTACGATTTTATTTATAAAGACCCATCAATCCTTGAATTTTACAAGGATTCTGATATTTTTAAGACCTATCTTGAAAGGGTCAACGAAAAATATAAGAGGGACGAAAAATATTCCTATTATGCCAATGGCTATTTGACTTATGTAGCAAGGATAAAAAAAGATTATAAATACACTAATGGTCTTACAATAATTATGATTGATTCTTCAATCTATGCCGCAGATATGGAACAAGGCCACAGGGATGGAGTTAATAACGTAATCGGCTCAGTTTCTACAGAACAATTAAGGTGGATAGCAGATAAGATTGACGAGGCCAAGGCCAGAAATGATATGGTAATAGCTGTCGGTCACCACGCCTTTATCCCAAATTTTAGAAACCAAGAGCTAGTATTTTCGCCTTTTATAATCAAAGAATACAAGACTAGGATTAAAGATCCTGATCAAAGACTAAATAATAAAACACCTATAGAAGTCCTTGCTGACAATGGGGTTAAGTTTATCTTCACTGGCCACCTCCACGAAAATGGAACAGCCAAATTCGTCTCTGAAGAGGGAAATGAAATCTACGACATCCAGACAGGTTCAACCATTACCTATCCCCTTCCAATCAGACATTTAAAAATAGAAAACAAGTCGGGAACCATAAGCGGTTTTGAAGTTGAAATAAAAACCCAACTGATAAGTGAATTTACCTACACAGATGAAAATAAAAATACCATCCACATTGAAGATGCTTCCTTGCATACCTTGGAAAATCAACTTTCTCTTAAGGAAGTAATTTCAAACTATATAAGGATTCAGGCTAATAATCCTAAGCTTGAAAATTTGGATGTGAAAACAGAACTTATTAATCAAATCAACGCCAACACCAAGTTTAATCTACCTTACAATACTTACATGGACCAGGTCGTCTTTCCAATGATAAAAGACAAATTTCCAATGATTAAGCCTATGATTGGAAATATTAACCTAATAGAAGAAAATGAGTCCTATCATATCCTGGTTAAGGCTATTGGCAATAGGATAATAATCAAATCTAAGGATATAGAAGAAGCCTTGGATGTGATTTTTAAACAGGTTGAAAGGAACATTATATATCCACCCCTAATCATTTATTTTATAGAAAAAATTTTAAATAAGATATTTAAGATGCCTATTGATGTTGAGGGCCATACTTTCTATGACTTTGCAAACTTTATTTACCAATACAGGTCAAATGATATAGAAAGACCAAAATATGTTACAGATATGATTGATAAGCTCAATGACAAATCTTATGACATAATAAATTCAACCTTGGACTACGCAACAGATGAGATAAATGAAGCCTTTGATTATGTAACTAGCAATATTAAATTCATTAAATACGGGTCTAAAAAAAGATTTTTTGATGACTTAATTAAGACTAGCGGGTTTACTTCAAACCTCGCCTACAAGTATATCAGGCTTCGAGTCGACACACTAAGAGATCTTTTAAATTTCTTTTCTAGATTTATTACAAGAAAGTCTCATATAAGTGGTGTTGACCTTGCTAAAAAAATCGCCCATTCGAGATCAATTAGAAAGTTTAAGATGAATATGTCAGATAAGATGTTTGGCCAAAAATCTTTGAGGAAATTTATCATAGACATGATTGGGGAAATGAACGAAGATATGGCAAAAATTTACCAAAATGATACTGATAATGATATAGATTTTTACTTCAACTATATAGAATTTCACGATAGTGACAATTAAAAAACAAGCCTCTTGTAAAATTTTACAGGGGCTTGTTTTTTCTTACCTATAATCTTCTTCTGAAAATTCTGGATCTTGTGTAAAGTTTAATCCGAGTTTTCTAAGCATGGATTTTTGTGAATCATTTAAAATAACTGTTGAATGGGCATCAAGGTTCTTTAATTTGCCCAATTGTTTTATAGCCATATGGGTTAGCGGGTTGGTTGTCGCTGATATTGAAAGAGCTATGAGCATTTCATTTACTGACAAACTTGTCTCATTGCCGCCTAAATCCTTGGTTTTAAGGTCTGATACCGGCTCAATTATGTGAGGAGAAATTAGTAAAATTTCTTCATCTAGCTTGCCAAGTTTTTTGAGGACATTTAGAATACAAGCTGCAGGTGCACTTAAAAGATCGCTCTTTTTGCCTGTAATAATTTCCCCGTCTTGGGTTTCTATGGCGAAGGCTTCTGTGCCAGCATTTTTTGCTCTCTCCCTTGCTTCTAGGGCAACAATCCTGTCATCTGCGGATATTTCAAGCTGGCTCATTAGCATTTGAATTTTTTCTAATGTGTGGAAAGATTCCTTAGCCATCCTGTAGTCAACTAGGGTATTGTAATATCTTCTTATGATTTCTGCCTTGGAAGCATCTTTGGCGGCATTATCATCTACGATGCAGAAGCCTGCCATGTTAACACCCATATCTGTAGGTGACATGTATGGAGATTTGCCCATAATTTTTTCAAACATCTTTTTAAGGATAGGAAAGGCCTCCACATCCCTGTTATAGGAAACTGCGGACTTGCCGTAGGCTTCAAGATGGTATGGGTCAATCATATTTACATCATCAAGGTCAGCTGTGGCTGCTTCGTAGGCCATATTTACAGGATGTTTTAGTGGTAAATTCCAAATTGGAAAAGTTTCAAATTTGGCATAACCAGCATTAACTCCATTTTCATGGTCGAGATACATTTGAGATAAGCAAGTTGCCATTTTACCTGAACCTGGACCAGGACCTGTAACTACTACTAGGGGTCTAGTAGTTTTAACATGGTCATTTTTGCCAAAACCTTGGTCTGAAATAATTTTTTCAAGCTTATTTGGATAACCATCAATGTCGTAAGTCTTGTAATTTTTAATGCCTAGGTTATCTAAGTATTGGCAATACTTAAGGACTTTTTCCTGATAGTCAAACTGAGTAATTACTATGGCAGATACCAAAAATCCAAAGTCTTCAAGGGCAGATTTTAACCTGATGGCTTCTGTATCATATGAAATACCGTTATCTCCCCTAATCTTTGTCTTTTCAATATCCTTAGCATTTATTGTAATAATTATTTCGGTTTTTTCTTTTATATTTAAGAGCATCCTCAACTTAGAATCTGGTAAAAATCCTGGCAAGACCCTTGATGCGTGGGCATCGTCAAAGAGTTTACCACCAAATTCTAGGTACAACTTATCAAAGTGACTGATTCTTTCAACAATCTTTGCCGATTGTTCCTTAATATATTTATCGTTATCAAAAGCTAGTTTCACAATTTCCTCCTATTATACCTATTAATTATACCAAGAATTTCTCAAAAAAAAAATAAGACATAAAAAATATACGCCTTATTTTGTGATAATTGTTTTAGCTGTCTTAAAAAGTATTGAAATATCGGTCTTTATTGACAGATTTTCTATATATTTTAACTTGAGATCTATTTTTATTGGGAGGATTTTTTCTAGGTAAATCTTCTCACTATCCTCAATTGAATTATAATATTCAGATTCATTCCTAAATTCTATGGATGCATAGTCAGTAATCCCAGGCCTTACAGCAAAAATTACGTCGTAGTAATTTGGATATAAATTTACCATCTTTGGTGTTTCTGGCCTTGGTCCCACAAGTGACATATCGCCCTTTAGGACATTTATAAATTGAGGGAGTTCGTCAATCTTCCATTTTCTCAAAAATTCCCCAGTTTTTGTAATCCTTGGGTCATTTTTAACTGTTAGGTTATCAAGGTTTTTGTCGGCGCCCACTCTCATTGTCCTAAATTTAATGATATAAAAAGGTCTTTTGCCCTTGGCAAGCCTTTCTTGCTTGTAAAAAATAGGTCCTTTTGAATCAAGCTTAATAAAAATTGCCACAATTATCATTGGAATAGCAATTATTATCAAGACTATGAGCGATACAAGAATATCAAAAAATCTCTTGAAAAACAAAGACACTTTTTTCTTATTTAATTTTTCATAAATTAAATCTTCGTTTACCTTATTCACATTAATCCTCTGTTTTAATAATCATTAGACTATTAAACTTCAAATTTATAAATAGTCTAGTAAAATCTTATTCTACTTCAGGCCAGCCTTCTGTAGAATAAGAATTATAATCTTCATCTATCCACAAAACTTCAGCCCCAACTTTTTTCGCAAACTCACGACCTTCTTCAAGATCTATGATGAAAAGATAGGTTGAAATTGTATCTGCCTCTGCTATATCATCTAAAATTACAGAAACTGATCTCCATCTTGTTGATGGATACATAGTTTCTGGGTCAATTATGTGGTGGTATCTCTTGCCATCTACCATGAAAAATCTTTGGTAGTCCCCACTTGTTACAACAGATGTATTTTTAAGGCTAACTACAGATGAATATGGATTTTCCTTATCTTCTAGGTCTGGATTTTGGATGGCTATCTTATAATAAGAATTTTCACTAGCTGGATTATCTCCAATTAGAACATCATCCCCACCTACAGATAGGATTCCGTGCTCTAGACCTGCTTCTTGTAGCTTATTTGCAATTATTTTTGTTGCATAGCCCTTGCCGATAGCTCCAATATCTATTTGAACCTCAGGATCTTTGATAAATACAGTACCTGCCTTTTCATCAACTACTATAGAATCAATATCCTTGTGGGCACTGGCCTTAACAAGCATACTTTCTTCTGGAATTGCAGCCTTTTCTGGATTATCTAGGGACATTTCCCTATAATCGTGCCAAAGGCCTAAGAGAGAACCCATAGCTATGTTTATTTTACCATCTGTAAGGTCATACATTTTTTTAGAATATTCTACAAGCTCGATAATCTTTGGGTCAACTTTAACTGGCTCTTTGCCAGCATTTTCATTGATGGTCCTAAAGTTATTGACCCCTTCAAAAGCATCGTATGAGTTGTAAAGTTCGTGGTAGGTCTTAAGTTCATCCCTTAAGACTTTTACATATTTATCAAACTCTTCTTGGTCTTTGGTGTAGGCCAAAAAAGTTGTTACTGTATCAAAGTATTCGTAAACATTTTCTGTGTGTTTTTCTAATTGGGTATTTTCTTCTGAATCACTTTGAACTTTTTCCTCATCACTTGAGCTAGCATCTACATCTTCCTTTGAAGAATCTTCCTTAACTGCTTCTAGTTTTGGTTTTTCTACATTTTCTTTTTCATTAATATTGGCACAGGCTGTAAGACTTGCAGCGAGTGCCAAAACCATAAGTATTTTTTTCATATTTTATTTATATTAATTGTCTCCATATCTTTATTGACAGAAAGCCCCTCGTCTTCTGCCCAACTTAGTAACAAACCTGCCGCGACCTTATCTCTAAAGTCGTTCCATCTGCCTTCTAGGCCAAGTTCATAAACTGTATCCATAAACTCAGCGCTTGGTGCTATAAACTCAGCGTTTTCCACAAAGGCATCCCTTTCTCTCCTATCTAAGGTAGAGATAAAGGCATCCCTAATGTCGGAATTATCTACTTCGCTTGTACCTGGCATAAGGATATATTTTTCTACATCCTGGTCTATATCTATATAGGACGCTTCAATGTCTTCATTGGTTTGAATTTCCTTATTGATCCTGATAAAATCAAGGGATTCAGTGTTTAACCACATATTTTTTAAGTATGTGTCCTCATCTATCAAAGTCCATTTTTCAACTAACCATGATAGGTTGATTGGTTTTCTGTCTTTCATATTTCTCTTATCTTAAAGATTACAGCTTCATATTGCCAAAGCTCTAATCCCAGATTATTTCCTTTCTTAACTTCTATTCTTCTCTTATTATTTCTATACTCGCCATATTTTTCATCTAAGGAATTAAATACTTCCTCAAAAACTAAATCTTCGTCATAAGGTATTTCATAGTATGGTTGATAGACATTAGCCATGTTTAAAATAACCAAATACCTATCCCCATCTGCTATCCTTTCATAGGCAAAAACAGAGTTGGTATTGTCGTCTACTACCCTCCACACAAAACCTTTTTCATCATAATCATACTTGTAAAAGGCTTTTTCGTCCTTGTATAATTTGTTCAAATCTTTTACAAAACGATTATATCCATCGTGGATTGGATAATCAAGATATTCCCACCTGATTCCTACATTTTCATTCCACTCTTCGAAGGTCGCAATTTCGTTGCCCATGAAATTTAACATCTTGCCTGGATGGGTCATTTGGTAGGTCATTAGGACCTTTAATTGTTTGAATTTATCTTCATAGGACCCATTCATTTTGTCAACCATGGATTTTTTAAGGTGGACAACCTCATCGTGGCTTAGTGGAAGCAGGAATTTCTCATTGTAAAAATAATACATGGAGAAATTGATATTGGTTTGGTAGTCCCTTCTATTCATAGAATCGACTTTGAAATATCTCAAGGTATCATTCATCCAACCCATATCCCACTTATAATCAAAACCAAGTCCACCTTCAGAAACCGGATGGGTTACCTTTGGATAATCAGAAGAATCTTCTGCAATCCTCATCACATCTGGGTGGAGGTTCTCTAAAGTTTCATTTAAGTTTTTTATAAAGAAGATGTTATCGTGGTGAACACCCCTGTTTGAGTTGCCATTATAGAATACCATATAAGATACAGCATCAATCCTGATTCCATCTAGGTGGAATTCTTCGATTAAATATGACATTGAAGACTTCATAAAGCTTCTCACATGGCCTTTTGAATAGTCAAAGTTATTTGAACCCCATTCAGAATATTTTAGGTCCATATATTGGGACTCGTACATGGCTGTTCCATCAAAATGGTCAAGTCCATAAAAATCTGAAGCGTAGTGAACTGCGACGACATCAAGTATAACTCCTATGCCATTTTGGTGAAGGATGTCTACAAACTTTTTAAAATCAAGACCTGTCCCGTACCTGTGGCTAATTGCAAAAAATCCTGTCGATTGGTAACCCCAAGATGGGTAGAAAGGATATTCTGTAACTGGCATAATTTCAACGTGAGTGTATCCCATTTCCTTGACGTGTTTTACAAGACTATCAACTATGTCTAAGAAATTTACCTTGCCAGCAAATCTCATAAAAGATCCTATGTGGAGTTCATATATATTTAGGGGCTTGTCAAAGTTTTTACCCCTAGTTTTTAAAAAGTCATCATCATTAAATACATAGTCATCTTCTGCTGTGATTCTAGCTGCAAAGTCGCCTTCTCCGTCCATGGCATGGGCAATAGGATCTGTTTTTTCCATCCAATCCCCATCCTTGACCACTATATATTTGTAATAGTCATTGACCTTCGCCTTATAAAAGCCATAAAAATATCCAAACTCGTCGTTTTTTACAAGTTTTTCGTTTTGCCAACCAGTAAAGTCTCCTTTGATGTAAACTTCATCTGCATTTGGTGCATAAACTCTGAATATATAGCCATCTTCATGAGGGATTGCTCCCCAAATCTTATGGCCAATGGTGGAGTTGCCGTCTATATAATCTTTAATTTCCTGGTAATTTGTTGGTAAAATATTAACTTTCATTAGTATTTCCTATCATATTTTCTATATGTTTAGACAAAATTTCTATACCCTTGATATTCTTAGCTCCCCTTGGGATAATGATGTCGGCGTATTTTTTGCTTGGTTCTACGTACTTTTCGTGCATAGGTTTGACCTGCTCAATATATTGGGTGAGGCAAGATTCCACTGACCTTCCCCTTTCTACCGTATCCCTTAGGATTCTTCTTTTTAGCCTAATATCACTATCAGCATCCACAAAGACCTTTGTATCTGTAAGGTCTCTTATTCTTTTATCATATAGGACCAAAATCCCCTCTATGAGGATGATCTTCTTGGCCTTAACTTTGATTGTCTCTTTGCTCCTGGTGTGGATGGTGTAGTCATAAACAGGCATATTAATTTCTTCTCCTGCCACCAATCTTTCAAGGTCGTCGCAAAACAAATCAGTATCAAAGGCCTTTGGATGGTCGTAATTTAAAAGCTTTCTCTGATCAAAATCTAGATCGTCATGGGCCTTGTAATAATTATCGTGGCCTACAACTATCAAATCATCTTTGAAAGTTTCTGCGATTATCTTTACTATCGTAGATTTGCCAGAGGCAGAGCCTCCAGCTATGGCTACGATTTTTGGTCTTATCATAATTTAATCTCGTTTTTTATTTTCCCATCTAGGTAGGAGTAAAGGTTGTCAAATACTATTTCTGCCCTAATTTGCATGGCTTCTTGTGTATAAAAAGCAACGTGGTTTGTTAATAGGACATTTTTGGCATTTCTTAGTGGATAATCAGCTGGAAGTGGTGGTTCCATATCAAAAACATCAATACCAGCCCTTAGCTTATCTTCATTTAATAATTTTGCTAGGTAGTCATTATCAACTACAGCTCCCCTTGCGCAGTTAATTAGAACAGCACCTTCCTTCATTAGGTCAAGTTCTTCTTTTCCTAAGAAGTGCTTGGTTTCTTTGTTGTTTGGTATATGAAGGGATACTATGTCTGATTCCTTAAGAAGGGTCTTAAGGTCAACATATTTAACCCCTAGAGCCTTGATGTCGTCTTTTTCTGTCCTAGAGAAAGCAATAATCTTACATCCAAAAACTTGGAGAAGTTCGATAAGTTTTTTACCTATATGGCCTGTCCCTATAACACCAAAAGTTTTGCCTTTGATAAGGGAACCTAAAAGTGGATTTGATTTTCCTTCAAAGATATTTTCGTTATTTTTGTCAAATTTTCTCAAAACTCCAATTGTTAGACCGATTACAAGCTCAGCCACAGAATCATCTGAATAACCAGATGCATTTAGGACTTTGATGCCTTTTTCCTTACAAGCTTCAAGGTCAACGTGGTCAACACCTGTAAAGGCAACGTCAATTAGGTCTAGATTGGTATTTTCAATTACCTTTCTAGATACAGGTTTATTGGTAATAATAGCTATATCAGCATCTTTTAGCCTTGCTATTTTTTCTTCCTCATCCTTGGCACTTTCCTTGTAATAAGTAAAGACATGACCAAGTTTTTCAAGTTTTTCTTTTTGTTCTTCTATATAAGATTCTTTAACTTCTAATGGATCAATAAGACTAATTTTCATCTATATACTCCTTTATATAAAAAACTTCTTTTAAACATTATACTCTAAATGTAGGTTTTGTAATAATTAAAAATTCTTTAACAAAGTGAGGAGTTGAAATAATAATATAAGAAGGATAAATTAAATAGTAGAATAGAAAGGAATTAAAATGGCGGTAGCTTTAACTTTTAAAAACGGATTGTGTAATGAGGCAATAAACTATTATTGCAATGTTTTTGACCTTGCCTATCCAGAAGATATTATTAGATATAGGGATTTTGCAAAATTCAACCACCCTCCAAAAATTAGGGATAGGATTTATAATTCCCACCTAGATATTTATGGCAATAAAATCTACCTCTACGATGTCACAAATGATGACACCTATGTCAAGGGCAACAATATAAAAATAGTGATAGAAACAGATTCAGATAAGCTTTATAGGGCCTATATAAATTTCAAAAAAGATTCAAATGTAACCAGCGAGCCACAAAAATTAGACAATAAATTATTTACAAGTTTTGTGGACAAATACGATATAAGCTGGCAATTTATAGCGGAAATTATAGATTAAAAAAAAGCTAGGATTTACTTAAGTCAACTTAAGTTTATCTTAGCTTTTTTTCTTTGCTCTTAAGGCCCTAAAAAAACTCTGGAGTTCTATTAGGGATTCTTCTTCCATGAGCCCATAAGAAATGTCGGGCACATTTAGGTGGGGGCTATCTTTATCTATAAAAGATGTGGAAAATCCGCCCCTCTTTGGGTCTTTACAGGCAATTACAAGTCTTTTTATCCTAGAGTGCATGATGGCACCCGCACACATAAGACAGGGCTCAAGAGTGACATACATTGTACATTCCTCAAGCCTAAAATCTCCGATATTTTTGCCTGCTTCTTTGAGGGCATAGATTTCGGCGTGATTTAGAGCAGACTTGCCCTTATAGGTAAAATTGTGTCCCCTGCCAACTATTCTTTCTCCACAAACAACAACGGCCCCTATCGGGACCTCGTCAATTGATTTTGCAAGTTTGGCTTCATTTATAGCTTCTGTCATAAAAAATTCATCAGCTTTTGTAAATAAATCTTGCATAATATTTCCTTTTGGTGTACCGAAGAGGATTCGAACCTCCGACACCTGCCTTAGGAGGGCAGTGCTCTATCCAGCTGAGCTACCGATACATATAAGGCAAAAAATTTGCCTTTATCTTGCTATTACTGTCTTTAATAAAAAGTCACAAGAATCTTTTATAGTTCTAATAACTCTTGTAAAAAGACTAGCCTTATCAAGAGCCTTCTTTGAAAACAAGCCGACATTGTGGCTTTCATCCTTATAGGAAATTTCCACTTCTCCCATATCTTGGTTTTCTTTTATAGGCGCTTTTACATCTTCTTTTATATTATACTTTATTGTAGGATTTTCGCCTTCTTTTACGATCATTTTTATATCTTCTTTTGGATAAAGGTCTATATATCCCTGTTTAACAGTCACATCTTTTATAGATTTAATAGGTACATTTGAATCTAGGACTGTTTTTATAGAAAAATATTTTGATACGTAATAAATAAGGTCACTCATAACCTTGTCCCTGGTGTCTTTTTGGTCTGCACCCATAACAACACCTATGGACCTAAAATCATCCTTATCGTCAAGTTCTTTCATGTCGATTGTTGAAACTAGGCAATATCCAGCATCATTGGTTGTACCAGTCTTTAGACCATCAACTCCCTTGATTTCATCCATAAGAGGAATAGTTGATTTCTTGTCTATATCTCTGGCGGGATCTTTTATTTCCCTAATTGCCGAATAGTCTAAGATTTCAGGATGGTTTTTAAGTATATATTGGGTCAACTTAAATAAGTCTCTAGCAGAAGAAGTATTTTGATAACCATCTTCTGTTTCTATCCCACTAGAATTATAATACACTTGGCTTTCTAGGTCAAGTTCTTTTGCTTTTTCATTCATTTCCCTTGCAAAGGCTGGCTCTGAGACTGATACAGTGTTAGCCAAAAGATAAGCACAGTCATTACCAGATACAGCTATTAGGCCTTTTAAGAGCTCATCAACTGTATAGGTCTCGCCTTCTTTTACACCTAGGGCAGAATATTCCCATGTGGTTAATTTTTCTGCTTCCTTATCAGCCTTAACTTTTGTATCTAAGGAAATGTCACCCCTATCAATAGCTTCCTTGGTCACAAGAAAAGTCATGAGTTTACTCAAAGATGCCATTGGTCTTGGCTCATCTGCATTTTTTTCGTAATAAACTTCGCCATTTTCTTCATTTCCTATAAGGTAGGCTTTGACATTTTCATCAAGACCTACTATTTTATTTTGGCTAGTTGCAAGGCTTACAGGCATAAAAAACATAAAAATTGCCAAAGCTAGACTTGCTATCTTGTATTTGTATTTCATATTTACTCCTAGTTTAGAAAGGATTCAAGCTTTTTGTAATTATTTCTTAAAAGCTTCAATGTCTTTACATCAGTTTGTCTATCGTATTCAAAACCCAAATCTTCTGCCTCAGCCATTCCCACTTTTCTAAAAAGTATGCAGGCCTTAAAAAGGCTATTATAAATGTTAAGTGGGTTTATATCGTGGAAAGTATCTTCAAAATCGTCCTTGTATTCCTTAACAAGTGTATGGACAAATTCGCTGCCATCCTTTCCAATATCTCTTGCTCCCTTAAACTTGTTTACAACATAGATCCTAAGCATCTTAGAAAGCTCACTTCTTACATCTTCCATCTTGATGGCTGCAGCAAGCCCATTGTTTTGGTTTAAATAAAGAGAAACTTCTATAGCAGATGCAAAAAAGTTTTTAACTGTTTGGCTAAATTCGTATTCTTTGACAGGGCTATAGGCAAAGTCTTTGTTTGGCAGAAGTGCATCAGAACCTGGTTTGTTATATAAAAACTCAATATCAGCTGGGAGAGTCTTTATAAAGTCTTTAGCCACATCGCTACTTATTATCGACTCGGAAATCTTAATATTGTCCATCTTGTAAAGGTCGATGGTTGTAAAAGAAAACTTGTTTTTGTCGAGTTCGCTTTTCTCCTTAACCCTATTTACAAAGATTAGGTCATCAAAAAGTCCTGCAAACTCTTCTTCGAGTTTGGCTATAATTACCTCATTGACAACTGTATAAATCCTATAAAATTCGTCATTATTTTGCCTTTTTACATAGAAAATAGACTCTATGGCTGGATTTGTCTTTGCATAATCTTTAATTTTTTGCGAAATATCATTCCTCATTTTTACTCCAACTTTCTATAAAGTTTTTTAGCATTTTTGCGGTCAAGCCCCAAATTACAGGCTTGGTATCATAGAAAAACATTTCATTGTATCCGGTTTGAAATTTATAATCCTTGCCATTCGGGATTTTATCAAAAGGAAAATCTTTTGGAAAATCCATCTTATAAGGCGCCCTGTAGGATATGGGCGGATTATTTTTAAAAAAGTCAAGATCGACCGTAAAAATCGACTCTACTTCCTTATTATACTTTATTTCTGACAAATTTTTATTAATCCTACCATAAAAACTTTTTACATGCCTGTAATTAGATGTAAGAATCATAGAAGAATAACCTAAATATGTTATTTCTCGGCGATTAAGATTTAATTCTTCCATAGTCTCTCTTATGGCGGCTTCCTTAAAATCTTCGCCACATTCTACTCTACCACCAGGAAAAGAAACCTCACCAGGTTGGCTAACTATGTCACTTCTTACTTCAAATAAAATATGGTCCTTGCCGTCAATCTCTATTAGGGGAATAAAAACAGCGAAGGATTTTAACCTAGATAAAAATTCGTCATCTACTTGTAAATATTTCATAGAAACTCCTATTAAAATCATATATAAATATGGTTTTAAAGTCAAGTTATTAGAGTATAATGAAACAGTATTTTAGAAATATAGAAAGGAATTATTATGTTTAAAGAATTTAAGGAATTTATTGCCCGTGGCAATGTATTAGATATGGCCATAGGTATTATTATGGGTTCAGCCTTTACAGCTATTGTAACTAGTGTAGTTGATGATCTTTTAATGCCAATTATAGCAGGCCTTACAGCAGGAGTTAACTATGAAGACCTTGTTATAAGCATAGGAGGAGCAACTCTTAAAATTGGTAATCTTATTAATGCAATTATTTCATTTATAATTATTGCCTTCGTTTTATTTTTGATTGTTAAATCTCTTAACGGTCTTCATAAAAAGAAGGAAGAACCAGTAGTAGAAACAGAAAAAACTTGCCCATACTGCAAGAGCAAAATTGATATAGAAGCAACTAGGTGTCCAAAGTGTACATCTAAGCTTGAAAATTACTCAAACGAATTAGAATAAAAATTAGGGACCTTCGCAAATTTGCAAGGGTCCCTATTTCATTTCTTTATTTTAAATCTTTTTTTATTTTCCGGATTTTTCTAGTTTTTCAAGGGCTTTTTCAGCTTTAACTATCAAGGCATCTGATTTTTTGATAAGATTTTGAAGTTTTGTTGTCACTTCTTTATTCAAATCAGGAACTGTATCTAATAGAAGTTGGGCAGCCTTAGTTGTAATTTTATTATCATCTATAGAAGCTTTTAACTTTTCAACTTGGCTAAGAGTTTTTTCCTTCTTATTTTCTTTTTTAGGAGTTTCTTTTTTACTTTCTTGTTTTGGAGCCTGTTTTGGAGCTTGCTTCAAGCTTGGCATCATTTCTTCTAGACCTGCTATAAACAATTCATGAGTTTTTGCATCTAATTGGTCGGTAGCATAGTTGCCAGTAGATACCATTTGATCGAGTTTTTCTCCCATATTGTAAAGTACATCGAGAATTGTTCTATAATCACTTGTAACTGCTACAATACTATCTCCTCTATCTATAATTTTATTAATATAATCAATCTCTTGCTTATTTAGCAAGCTTTTATCAAGCTTATCAAATAGTATTTGTTTTGATTGTGCCTTATAAGATTTTAGGTTGAGGGCTTGGATTCTATCTAATACAACTTTTTCACCTTGATTTGGCTTAAAATTTACACCTAAATATAGGTCTTTAAATACCAGGCTAATTCCTGCCATGTTTTGTCCGGGAAATGATACAACCATTTTACCATTTTTATCTTCTACAGAATAATTGCCAGGCGCTAAGTTTCCCCTATAAATATCGCCATCAAAGTTTGCCATCAAAACAAAGTCTTGAACTTGACCAAGATTTTTAGCACTTATTCCACTAAACTCAAGTGTATAGATATTTGTCTCATAATCAAATTTGCCGCTTACCAGCTTGATATTATTAGTATTAACATCAGCATAAGCAACGTTTTGAATCCCTGCGCTAAGGTTAGCATTATTTACAGGCATACCACCAAGTCCTGGAAAAGCCATTGTTCCAATTACTAAACCTGCTAACATTTTATTTGTTTTTTTCATAAAAACTCCTTTAATATTGTTATTTATAAATGCTTTACTTGAGTATTATGATATTTCAAACGAATATTTTGATATATACCAGTCGATTTATTGAAAACCATTCATCCTACAAATAAAAAAACTATGACAAGAAATACTTGTCATAGCTAATTTATCTTTTCTTTACTTTTACATAATCACATTCAGAACATCTGATTTCGTCTGTTTTTCTATTTTTCTTATGGACTAAAAGGCTGCCACATTCTGGGCATTTCTCACCTGTTGGCGGATCCCAAAGAGCATAGTCGCATTTTGGATAGGTGGAACAACCGTAAAATCTCTTTCCTCTTTTGGATACTCTTTCGATAATTTCCCCATCTTTACACTTAGGACACTTAACTCCGGTTGTCTTTATGATAGACTTGGTAAAGTCACAATCTGGAAAACCAGTGCAACCTATAAACTTGCCGTTCCTGCCGTGTTTAATCGCAAGAGGCTTGCCGCATTTTGGACATTTTTCATCAAGGACCTTATCCTTGACCTTATAGTCAGTTGTATCTTTTTTGACAGCAGCCATATCCTTAGAAAAATCTTTATAGAAATTTCTCAAAACATCTTTCCAAAAAATTTGGTCTTCGGCAATCCTGTCGAGTTGGTTTTCCATATCTGCTGTAAATTCAACATTTATTACATCGTCAAAATTTTCCTGCAAAAATTCATTCACAGTCTTTCCTAACTCTGTAGGATAGATTGACCTGCCGTCAAGTTCGACGTAGTTTCTGGACATGATTTGGTTTATGGTTGCAGAATAAGTTGAAGGTCTACCTATGCCAAATTCCTCCAAGGTTTTTACAAGAGACGCTTCTGTGTACCTTGCTGGTGGATTTGTAAAGTGTTGGTCTTTGGTGATTTTTTCTGCTCCTATGACTTGGCCTTCCTTAAGGTCTGGCAAATTATTTTCACTATCTAGGTTGCCATATAATTTATTGAAACCATCAAAAAGTGTAATCTTTCCATTTGCCCTAAAAATTAGGCCCTTGTTATCAAAGTTAATTTGGGTTGATAGATATTCATAATCAGCCATTTGGCTTGCTACAACCCTTGACCAGATTAGCTTATAGAGCTTGTATTGTTGGTCTGTTAGGTAAGTTTTTATGGAAATTGGATCTCTAAATATGGATGTAGGTCTGATTGCCTCGTGGGCGTCTTGGCTGCCTTTTTTCTTGCCAGAATAGGTATTGCCGCGTCCTGCGTATTCTGCACCGTATTTTTCCTTGATATATTTCAATGATTCGCCCACAATTTCCTTAGAAATCCTAGTCGCATCTGTTCTCATGTAGGATATTAGACCGACAGTTCCCTCTTTTCCAATATCAATACCTTCGTAAAGTTGTTGGGCAAGTTGCATGGTAAATTTGGTTGAAAAACCAAGTCTGTTTGATGCATCCTGTTGGAGGGTTGAGGTTGTATATGGGGCATAAGGACGTCTTTTTCTCTTAGTTTTGGCAATTGTATCGAGTTTAAAATTATCCTTATCAATCTTATCCAAAACTTTTTGGGCACCAGACTCATTTGAAACCTTCATTTTTTTGGATTTTGATCCATAAAATTCAGATTCAAAATCTATGCCATCGTATTTGTGTTTGGCAGTAATAGTCCAATATTCTTCTGGTATAAAATCGTCAATTTCTTTTTGCCTATCAACAATTAGTTTTAGGGCAACAGATTGAACACGTCCTGCAGAAAGGCCAGATTTGACCCTCTTCCACAAAATCGGACTTATTTCATAACCCACAATCCTGTCCATGACCCTCCTAGCTTGTTGGGCATCAACAAGGTTTTTGTCGATTTTTCTAGGGTTTTTCATGGCATTTAGGACATTGTTTTTGGTTATTTCGTGAAATTCCACCCTGTTGTTTTCGTTTGGATCAAGGTCTAATAGGTATTCAAGGTGCCAAGAAATGGCTTCACCTTCCCTATCCGGGTCTGTCGCCAGATAAACCTTGTCAGCACTTTCCGCTTCTTTTTTTAACTCGTTAATAGTTTTCGCCCTACCTCTGACCTTTATGTATTCAGGTTCAAAGTCATTTTCTATGTCAACACCAAACTTGCTTTTTGGTAGGTCCCTAAGGTGGCCAACAGTTGCCTTTACCTTATAGTTCCTTCCAAGCATTTTTGAAATTGACCTAGCCTTGGTAGGCGACTCTACTATTACTAGATTTTTAGCCAAAGTCTCACTCCTTTATTGTAAACTCGTTATTTCCTATGTTTTCAATTACATTTTTAAGTTCTAAACTTGTTAGTAAAAAGTTTATCACATCTATACTTAAATCTAAGTTAAGTGCCAAGTCATCAGGACTGGCATTTGGATTTGTCTCAATATATCTTACTACACTAACTTCATCTTTATCAAGTGCTGAATAATCAATAGGCTGTTTAGGTACTTTTTTATCCAAAAGATAATCGAGTTCCTCAAGGATATCTTCAGCACACAAAATAAGCTTTGATCCATCTTGGATTAGCTTATTGGTCCCTTTTGAATAGATTGAGTTAATATTTCCAGGTACAGCAAAAACTTCCTTGCCCTGATCTAGGGCACACCTGGTTGTAATCATGGTTCCTGATTTTTCCTTGGCTTCTATAACCACAGTTGCCAGGGAAATTCCAGAAATAATCCTATTTCTCCTTGGAAAATTATAGCCAATCGGAGGTGTACCTAGGGGAAATTCAGACAAAATCAATCCTTCTTCTTCGATTTTTTCGTATAAAAACTTGTTGGCCTTAGGATAAACCTGATCAATTCCACAGCCAATTACTCCAATAGTCCTACCGCCAACTTCCAAAGTCGCCTTGTGGCACATGGCATCAATACCATAGGCCAAGCCAGAAACAGTTGTTAGGCCTGCCTGGGCAATTGATCCGGCCAAATTTTTGCAGGCCCACTTACCGTAGTCTGTGCATTTTCTTGCCCCTACAAAGGCGATGGACTGGCTATCACGAATAGCATCTAATCTTCCTTTGTAATACAAAACCGCAGGTCTATCGTCTATGTATTTTAAATTTTCTGGATAAGATTCATCAAGGATTGTCACAAAATCTACACCAAGCTTAGCAACTTTTTCCCTATAAGCTTTGAAATCCTCAAGGTTTTTTGGATTAAAAATCCTATCGTGATTTGCATCGTTAAGGAAGGAGTAATCAGCCCTTGTCCTTTCAAAAAAATTATCCAAATTCGTATTTTCAAAAATATCTAGGATGGTTCTATTATTAATATTTATGTAATTTAGGTATAATAAAATTTCTCTCTTATCCATATCAAAAAGCATTTTCTATGTAATTTATCTTTCTTGTATCTAGGTAAACTTCGGCAATATCAAAGGTCATCAAAAAATCCGACATATTTTTTTCCATTAGATAGGCCTGGCTTGCCCTTCTTATCCTCTGCTGCTTATAAAAATCAACAGCCTCAGCCGCATAGGCAAAGGCATCTGACTTTCGAGTCTTAACCTCAACAAAGGCAATCAAATCATCCTTGATGGCGATTATATCAATTTCTCCAAAGGGTTTGGAATAATTCCTATCAAGGATCCTATAACCATTTTTTTCTAAGTATTCGGCAGTGATTTCCTCACCAAAATCGCCGACTTGTCTTTTTATCGTCATATAAATGATAGCTGCCTTTCGTGAAATTTTCTCAAAAAACTTTGCCTATGAATAGGAGTTTCTCCGTATTTTTCAAGGCCTTCATAATGAGCCTTTGTTCCATAGCCAAAATTTGTTTCAAAACCATAACCCGGATAGATTTTAGAAAAATTTATCATAATATCATCTCGTCTGACCTTTGCCAAAATCGAAGCACAAGAAATAGCGTATTCGTTTAAGTCGCCCTTTACAATATTTAATTGAGGAAGGTCTGTATCAATCCTTTCCGCATCAATTAGGACAATATCTGGTTGGATTTCCAAATTTTCTAGGGCATCTTTCATGACTCCTAGAGTCGCCTGTCTGATATTTATTTGATCGATTTTTCTGGAATTGGCATAGCCATAGGAAATGGCGATGGCATCTGCCAAAATTTTTTCCTTTAAATCTAGCATTTTCTTTCGGCTTAATTTCTTGGAATCAGTCACTCCATCTATGTGAGAATCTTTTTTCATTATGACTGCACAGGTCACAACAGGACCTGCCAGAGGACCCCTGCCGACCTCGTCAATTCCACATATGTGGTCGTATTTTTCATATATTTCTTTTTTTATTTGGTCATTATATTCAGAATATTTCATAGTTTTTCTAGGGTAATTCTTCCAAGTTTGCCTGTCCTAAAATCGTTTAGGATAATAGTCGCTGTCCTTGTGTAATCAAAATCTCCGCCAGCAATAATTGCACCACGCTTTTTGGCGATAGCTTCGTAAATATCTATTGCTTGGGCATTTGGGTCAACTCCATATCTTTCTTTGAGATTTTCTGGATATTCCTCAGCCAATTCTCTAATAAAATAAAGGGTCAAATCTTCTATATTTAGGATTTCATCCTTAATGGCGTTGGTGTAGGATAAGTGAAGACCTGTCCTATCGTCAAATTTTGGCCAAAGCACACCTGGAGTGTCCAGTAGCTGCAAATTAGAATTTGTCTTTATCCACTGTTTGGTTTGGGTCACTCCTGGACGGTTGCCGACTCTCGCACCTTTCCTTTGGGCTACATTATTTATAAAGGTAGATTTGCCAGAATTTGGCACACCAACAATCATCATCCTTATTATAGGATTGTCAATGTCTTTTTCCTCATGTTTTTTAAACTTATCAGCAAGAATCTCCCTTGCTATATCATAAATTTTGCCAACATTGATTCTCTCTTTAGAATTCATTGGAAGAGCCACAATCCCATCGTTTTTAAACTTATTAATCCACTTTTGATTTTCCTTTGGATCTGCAAGGTCAGATTTATTCATAATAATCATCCTTGGCTTGTCAGCTAAAATATCATCAAGCATTGGATTTCTCGAAGACTCCGGAATCCTCGCATCTATAATCTCTAAAACTATATCAACCAGCTTTAGGTTTTTTTCAATTTCCTCCTTGGTCTTTTTCATATGACCAGGATACCAATTTATATTAAGTGCCATATCTATCTCCTAACTTACCTACTATTATACATAAATAATCGGAAAAATAAAAATTATATATTTTTGCATTTAAAAAATGCCTTAAAGGTAACTTTAAGACATTTTTTATTATTAATAATTTGTTTTTTCTTTAACTTTAGCAGCCTTACCTTGACGTTCTCTTAGGTAGGTTAGCTTAGCTCTTCTTACCTTACCACGTCTAGTTACTACTAATTTTTCTATTCTTGGGTTGTGGTATAGGAAGGTTCTTTCTACACCTACACCATAAGAGATTCTTCTTACTGTAAAGGTCTTGCCTACGCCGCCTTCGCTGATGTAGATTACAGTTCCTTCAAAGTCTTGAAGTCTTGTCTTGTCGCCTTCTTTGATTCTGTAGCTTATTCTTACTGTATCACCTACATTAAAGTCAAAGTTTTCTTCACGTAGGTTTTCACTTTCTATTTTTTTGATTAAATCCATCTTTGCTCTCCTCTCGTAAGTACTTTTCGTATAAGTCTGGTCTTACTCTTTTTGTTTTTTCTATTGCATTATTTTTATTCCAAGCTGCGATTTTTTTGTGGTCCCCACTTACAAGTTCGCTTGGTACGTGGTAGCCATTGAAAACTCTTGGCTTGGTGTATTCATCTTGTTGCAACAATATATTATAGTGAGAATCTGTTACTAGTGACTCTTCCTTGCCTACAACTCCGTCTATGAACCTTGCCATGGAATCTATTAGGACCATAGCTGGGATTTCTCCGCCTGTTAGGACATAATCGCCTATGGATATTTCATAGTCTACATAGTGGTTGGTTATTCTTGCGTCGATGCCTTCATAATGACCGCATATTATTATCAAATGTTCAATACTCGCAAAGTCGATTGCTAACTTCTGATCTAAAACTTTTCCTGTAGCCGACATAAAGGCTACTTTAGACTTGGCTGTTTTGACTGATAATAGGGCGTCATATATTACTTGAGGTCTAATTAGCATTCCGGCTGCCCCGCCGTATACTGTATCGTCGACGTGATTGTGCTTGTTGTTTGCAAAATCTCTCATATCCACTATTTCGAGTTCTAGTTTTTTATTTTCGATCGCCTTACCTATTACCCCATAGGTCCTTAAAAATTCAAAGGATTCTGGAAATAGGGTCAGGAGTGTTACTTTATTCATAGTCACTAAAATTTTCTACTTCAATTATTTTTTCTTCAGTATCAATTTTTTTGATTGTATTTTTGATTGCAGGAAGCAAAACTTCGCCGCCATCTGTTTTTATAACATAAACGTCATTTGGATAGACGCCTGAGATTACATCTATGATTTCACCTACTTTTTGCCCATCGCAGATTACTTTTAGACCAATTAGGTCCTTGATGTAGACTTCATCTTCGGCAAGTTTTCCCAAATCTTTTTCATCTATGGTTAGGTCCTTGCCCACAAATTTAAGGATGTCGTTGATATTATCATATTCTTCAAAGCCTAAAATAAGCATTGCTTTTTGCTTATATGATCTTTTTATAGTTACAGTTTCGTCTCCTATAAAAAGTTTTGATCCAATTTTGAATCTTTCTTCATTATCGCTTAGGCTTCTTACCTTGACTTCTCCCCTAATTCCTTGGGCTTTTACAATCTCTCCTACTGAGATCCTCATATTTTTATGTTTACCTTAACATTTTCCTTTATAGCTGCACTTCTTGCGATAGTTCTAATGGAGTTAATAATATTGCCCCTAACTCCGATTACCCTACCTTTGTCTTCTTCGGCAACCTTGATTAAAATATTAACCTCACTGCCTTCACGATCTTCTACAATTTCTACAGCTTCTTTGTCTGTTACTAATTCTTTAACGATTAATTCTACTAAATCTTTCATAATTATGCTAATACATCATTGTCTTTGAATAGCTTTTCTACAATAGATGTTGGTTGAGCACCGTTTTTAATCCATTGTTTAGCTTTTTCGTTGTCAACTTTAAATACTTTTGGTTCAGAAACTGGGTTATAATAACCGATTTCTTCGATAAATCTACCATCTCTAGCTCTTCTAGAGTCTGCTACTACCACTCTGTAGAATGGTTTTTTCTTTTGTCCTAATCTTTTTAATCTAATTTTTACTGCCATTTTTTCCTCCTTATTTTTTAAAAGAAAGGCATCTTTGGAAAGCCTCTGCCTTTTTTTGCTTTTTTCTGTAGTCCGTTCATTTTTTTCATCATTTTCTTAAGCTCTTTAAATTGCTTTAATAGCTTATTAAGTTCACGGACATCCACTCCAGAACCATTTGCAATCCTGGTTTTTCTGCTCTTGCCAATAATTTCAGGCTTATCTCTTTCTTCCTTAGTCATGGAATTTATGAGGGCTTCGATTTTATCAAAACCAGCATCATCCACATTGACACCTTTGAGCATCTTTGAGTTAACTCCTGGTATCATTGCTAGTAAGTCTTCAAGGGGACCCATATTTTTTATCTGTTGGATTTGTTCCATAAAGTCATCCAAACTATAGGTCTGTTCCCTCATTTTTGCTTCGAGTTCCCTAGCATTTTCTAAAGAAAATTGTGCTTCAGCCTTCTCTATTAGCGAAAGTACATCACCCATTCCAAGGATCCTACTTGCCATCCTGTCTGGATAGAAAGGCTCTAAATCGTCAAGTTTTTCACCTACACCTATAAATTTGATAGGTTTGCCTACGACTTGTCTAATTGATAAAGCAGCACCGCCCCTTGCGTCACCGTCTAATTTGGTGAGGATGACTCCTGTTATATCTAGGTAATCATCAAAGGATTTGGCTACATTTACCGCTTCTTGACCTGTCATAGCATCCACAACCAAGAGGATTTCATCAGGTTTTACTTCTTCTTTGATAGCCTTAAGTTCATCCATAAGGTCTGTATCTATCTGAAGCCTACCTGCTGTATCGAGGATTACTGTATCATAATTATTGATTCTTGCATAATCCTTTGCCTCTTTGGCAATTTTTACAGGATCTTCCTTGCCCTTTTCAAATACAAAGGTATCTGCTTGTTTACCTACGACCTTTAATTGTTCAATGGCTGCGGGTCTGTAGATATCAAGGGCTGCTAGCATAGGATTTCTATTTTCCTTTTTTAGCATTTTTACAAGTTTACCAGAATGAGTAGTCTTACCAGAACCTTGAAGACCAACCATCATCACCATATGAGGTGTGCCACCTTTTAAGGCAAGCCTAGAGTTTTCCTTACCCATAAGCTCTGTTAGCTCTTCGTTTACGATTTTAACTACCATCTGTCCTGGAGAAAGTGAATTCATCACGTCAGCCCCAAGTGATCTTTCCTTAATAGTCTTTACAAAGTCTTTTACAACCTTGTAGTTAACATCTGCTTCAAGAAGTGATAATCTTATCTCCCTCATAGCAGTGTCTATATCTTTTTCGTTTAATTTTCCTTTTCCCGTTAGCTTTCCAAGTGCTGCTTGGAGTCTATCTGAAAGGCTTTCAAAAACCATATACGCTCCTAAATATTTTCAATTATTTCTGTTAACTTTTGAATTGCTTCTTTATTATTTGAACTTTCAATCAGCTCTCTTATTTCAAAAAGAGAAGCCTTAAGTTCAGTCTTGCTTTTTAGTAAAGAAAGCTCATTTTCAAACTCAAATAATTTATCCACACTCCTATTAATCATATCTGAAATTGCTTGCTTTGACCTACCGTCATTGTCAGCAATCTCTTGAAGGGATAAATCTTCGTTGTAGTAGCAATTTATAACATCTCTTTGCTTTTCATTTAGAAGTGGGCCATACATATCGTACAGCTGGGCTACTTTTACTATTTTCTCCATAATATCACCTGTCAATATTTTTACTTGACTTCACTATTATACACGCTTCCGAAGACCATGTCAAGATAATTTCTTGACTCCAAACATTTTATTACAACCTCTATCAATATTGAAATTTCAATGTTTTTTAATGCATGCAAAAAGAGCAGCTAAATAACTGCTCTTTTAAATTATTTTTTATGGAAGATTGAAAAATGGATTTGATTTTTCTTCCTGTTTTTCTTTGGATTCATTTGGTCTTGCAGACTTATATTCATCTACATTTGACGAATCTACTGTAAATGTAAAATTAATTTCCTCTTCCTTGCCATCTCTTTCGATTGTTAATTTGACTGTATCGCCAAGATTGTAGGCTAAGAGAAGTTTCTTTAATGCTCCCATGTCTTTTACAGGCTTACCGTCAATTTCTTTGATTACATCGCCTTCCTTGATTGGGCTATCGTCTGTAAATACGCTTACAACATAGATACCACTTTTTGCCTTGATATTGTCTTTTAGGTATTGTAATTGCCTTAGGTAATCAAGGGATTGACCGGTTATGCCAAGGTAGACTGAGTCAAACTTGCCATTTTCCCTAATTTTATCTATAACTGGTTTTACAGTATTAATTGGAATAGCAAAACCAATCCCATCGCTGTTTCCAGCCTTAGCTGTGTTGATTCCTATTAGTTGGCCCCTTGAATTTAGAAGGGCACCACCTGAGTTACCAGAGTTAATGGCTGCATCTGTTTGCATTAAGCCATCCATTTGAACTCCTGTATTAAAGGAAACTGACCTATTAAGACCAGAAATAATACCAGATGTGACAGTGGATTGAAGTTGAAAACCAAGTGGATTACCAATTGCGACTACCCTATCTCCAACGCCTATTTCATCAGAATCTCCGATATCAATTGCCTTTAGGTTTTTATTATTTTCGTCAACCTTAATTATAGCAAGGTCTAAAGATGCATCGTTCCAAACAAGCTCTGCCGGAGCAGTTTCGCCATTGTTAAATAAGACGTTAATCTCCTTGGCTTCCCCATCGCTAACAACATGTGAATTTGTGACAATATAGCCATCTTCACTTACGATTGATCCAGAACCAATACCTTCTACATAACCTGATTGAGGTCCAAAAAATGACTGTCTAGTCACCTTTGACACTGTATTGATACCAACCACTGAATCAATTGATTTTTTAACAACAACAGACTCCATAGACTCATTTTCCTTAATGTCTATTGGTTTGGTATTATCTTGCCTTGATTCAACTTGGGTTTTATTTTCACTAATTTCTTTTTTATTTGACTGAGGCGCAACTAGTAGAAAATAAACTACAAATCCACCAATGATAGCGCCAATTAAAGCTGAAGCAAAAGATGAAAATCTTCCGCCTGATTTTTTATAAGATCTATTACTCATATTTTCCTCCTATACAGTAATATATACCCAATATGTGGTTAAACAATGGATAAATTATTAAATTTATATAAAATTTCTAATTTTTATTAATCATAATATTGATTTTTTGAGAATCTTCATATTCTTATTACTATATTAATTCAATATATTTTCAATTAAAAAAGGAGAAAATTCTCCCCTTAATTTTTATTTTACCTTATCAATATAGGCTCCGTAGCCTTCTTTTTCCATCTTGCTAAGGGGAACAAATCTCAAAGCAGAGCCGTTTATGCAATACCTTGCACCTCCCTTATCCTTTGGACCGTCATTAAAGACGTGACCTAGGTGGGAATCGCCTTTTTTACTCCTTACTTCCACCCTTTCCATGCCATGGGCCTTGTCATTCTTGTAGTTGATATTAGAATCAATTGGCTTTGTGAAGGATGGCCAGCCACATCCTGCATCGTACTTATCTTTTGAAGAAAAGAGTGGCTCACCAGTTACCACATCAACGTAGATACCAGGTTGGTAAAAATCATCATATTCAGAAGAATAAGGTCTTTCAGTTTCATTTTCCTGAGTTACCTTGTACTGATTTTTTGTAAGTTTTTCTTTTAATTCCATTGTATTTTTATCAATTTTATTTGATTCTAAAGGCTTTTCTGCCAAAGAAATATTGATATGACAATAACCTCCAGGATTTTTATCCAAATAATCCTGGTGATAGTCTTCTGCCAATACAAAATTCTTTAAAGGCTTAACTTCTACAGCAATTTTCTTTTCAAAATTTTCTTGTTTTTGCCTTATAAGCTCACCAATAATGAGCCTATCATTTTCATCTGTGTAGTAAATCCCAGTCCTATATTGCCTGCCCACATCATTGCCTTGTTTGTTTATAGATGTCGGATCAATTATCCTAAAATAATACTCTAGGATACCTTGTAGGGACAGTTTATCTTGATCATAAGTGATTTTTACAGTTTCGCTGTGGTCTGTCTTTCCAATTTTTTCATAAGTGGTATCATCTGTTTTCCCATTGGCGTAGCCAACACTTGTGTCAATAACACCTGGGATTTTCTTAAAATATCCTTCAACGCCCCAAAAGCAACCTCCAGCCAAATATATTTCTCCCCTATTCTTAAGGCTTGCTAGGTCTTTAGCTTTTATTTCTGTATTTTCATCTCTAGGAGAATTACTGTCTTTATTCCCAAAAACCCTTATTCCTATAAAGATCAACATTAAGAACAAAAAGGAAATCAATATTTTTTTCGACTTCATTTTCTAACCTCTTTATATTTTTTAAAGAATTTTACCATCCATTATTAAAAACATCCATAAAATTTACTTACATTGCAAAGGATAATCTCATAGAAAATCAAATTAAAAGACTTGCCCACATATTGCCCACACAATCGAGTAGGAGGTAAATGATTAATTCATCTACCGACCTCTCACACCACCGTACGTACGGTTCCGTATACGGCGGTTCTACAATTTAATATGAACTTTATTGTAATAGCTGACTAGGGATATATAGCCCCTTTCAGCTATTCTTTTGTTGTTTAGAGCTCTGTTTAATACTGGGCTTTTGGCTATTCTCCAATAGGATTTGCGTGTATTTGCCCATTGCCAAGCTTGATATTTTGTTGTACCTAGTTTTACTAAGTTTGTAAATTTAGTTTTAATTTTCTTCCAGCTTTTCCATGCACACATTCTGATTCTTCTTCTTAACCATTCGTCTAGTTTCTGAAGATGATTTCTCATATTTGCTAGTTTGAAATATTGTATCCATCCTCTTATGATTTGGTTGATTTTTATTCTTCTTTGCCTATAGCCTAGTGCATTACTTCTGCTTGTTACTGCTTTTAGTTTTGCCGTTAGTTTCTTTAGGCTTTCTTTGTGTACTTTTAATTGGGTTCCGTTGTTATGGTAAAATCCATATCCTAGATATTTTGTTTGGCTTAATTTTCTTATTGAGGTCTTTTCCTCATTGACTTTAAGCTTTAATTTTCCTTCTAACAGCTTTTTGACTCTTTT
>NZ_JBWPWE010000006.1:0-149443 GCF_056590475.1 Anaerococcus sp. C0059F3 | reverse complement strand
GCGACCTTAAGATGGTTGCTTTTTTTGTTGGTCTC
This sequence comes from Anaerococcus sp. C0059F3, assembly GCF_056590475.1. Classification (NCBI taxonomy): domain Bacteria; kingdom Bacillati; phylum Bacillota; class Tissierellia; order Tissierellales; family Peptoniphilaceae; genus Anaerococcus; species Anaerococcus sp. C0059F3. Next base: position 149,408 of record NZ_JBWPWE010000006.1, on the reverse strand, counting down.
ACTTCGGCTTTGAGAAGGTGAGGCTCGAAGGTTCGAATCCTTCCCCCGACCATTTAATTTAGCAACATCAGTCGCTATTTTTTTATTGCCCTAAAAACATTAAGTAACTTTTTATACAAGACAAGCGTCCTTATGTTGGTTGCTTTTTTTGTGTTTTCAAATATGATTCTTATAAGATTATCCCTGAAATTACAATCTTTATGGAGGCCTAAAATGAAATTAATTCTATTTGTTTTGATGGCAATTTTTTCCTTTACTGCTTGTTCAAATAACAAAATTATCGATAAAGAAGTTAAAGATTCCGATGAAAATATCCAGTGGGATTTGATTCCTATGATCTTTGTTGATGACAAGCTCTATTTGTATTCAGGAGAAGAAAAATACTACGACAAGATTACAGATTTTGATGGAGAAATTGATTCAGAAGTTGAAAGTACAACAAAACCTACTAAAAACAACCAATCAAATTTCGGTACAGGTTTTAAATACAAGTTCCTAGAGGATGGAAAAACCATAAATCTGTACATTAATGATATTAGCTGATAATTTTTAAGACGGAAGAAGATAGAAAGCAGCAAATTGTTAACTAAAATATTTTGAAATTTAAAAACACAAGCTCTAAGAAATTTTTAGGCTTGTGTTTTTAAATTCATTAAATTTTTATAACTCGATTATCACAGCTTGGTAGGCGTCTAGGACTTCTGGGTCGTAGTCGTGGTTGTTATTTTTTATGACTTTACCATCTTTAATTAAGTCTGTAATTTTTTCTTCTATTTCATAGAAGTCGTCTGATAAATTTACTAAAACCGCATAGGCCTTATCCTTATAGGTCCTTTTGTAGATGTAGGTTGTTTCATCTATTGCTAAGGCCTCGTAGTCGCCCAGGCCAAAGACTGAGTCTCTTTTTCTAAGCATGATGATGTCATACATATAGAAGAAAAATGAATCGGCGTGTTTTAGGTATTCCTTGTAGTTGTTGTCGTATTGGACCATGGTTCCGTAGTAATTTTCCACTTCCGAAAACTTTCCAAGGCTTGATTCATCCCACCTCAATGGGATTTTTGCTGAAAAATTAGATTCTTTCTTTAATTTCTCGATAGCCTCTTCTTGATTAAGGCCTTCTTCAATATATCTTTCGTAAATTTTCTTAATTTCCAAATCGGAAATTTTATCCATATCTATATCGTATTCACTTTTAGCTTCTATTTCTGTTCCCTGATAGATAAAAGGCGCTGTTTTTAAGCTAAATAGCAGGGTCGCAAGAGCTTCGGTAAGTGGTCTTGCTTCTTCATCATGGTTTAGGATTTTTTCTATAAGCCTTGGACTTTTGAAGTTTTCAAAGTCTAAACCAACAGGCACTTCCCCACTTAAAGTCTGGGCCATATCTAGAAATTCATAAAATTCTTTATAGGAATTTTTTTCTTTTACCAGTCTATTGGCCTTTGAAAAATAAACCATGTCGACTTGGTCTTTAAACTTTTGGTTTACTTTATCAAAGCCTCCAATAAAAATTAGGCCGAGGTCGGATGTTACATCCCTTATTTCTGAAATTATTTCCTCGCCAGCCTTTGGTGAATCAGAAGAAAAATCATCGAGATTTTTTATCCTGATCCCTTTGATTCCAATGTTCTTCCAGTGTTTTAATAAATCTGGGATTTCTTCTTTTAAATTATCACCATAAGTCGCAATTAGGTCTTTTGCGTCAAAGTCTAATAGGGTTTTGACCCTGATATACTTGCCCTTTTCGCAAATTCTTCCTACATCTTCAAGGCTTCCTATCTCATCATCCACCTTGTAAAAATCTATTTTCCCATCTGTTTTTGCAAAAATTTGGTTTAATAAAATGTAATTTGCACCAAGCTGGGAAAGTATGGTAAGTTTGGACCTAAGCCCTTCCAAATCGCCTATCCCATCAGCATTTGAATCTACAAATGATTTTGGGTAGGCTTCGTAATATGTTGTTTTTATATCTTTATTTTCTAACATAGTCTCTCCTTTTATTTTCCTTAGAAAAAAGGCCTAGTGGTGTGAAAATCTCATCATTATTGAAAATTTTGGGTCAATTCACTGGCCACCGGGCCCTTTTATTAAAAGTTTTCTATTTTGCTAAAGCTAATTGCGTCAAATTCTCCTTGACTTTCTGCATTTAGTTTTCCATTTTCGTATTTGAGGATAATTGGAGTATCAACATTAACCCCCTTAATTGTGGCAGAAATTTCCCCGCCATTGTCACTATAGGATCCTAGGTGGACTGCCTTATCTGTTTGGTAAACCAGGCTGCCATCGGCCTTAAGTGATATCCTCCTACCGTTTGCTTCATATTCCCCAACGACTCCGTCAGATGTGGCGAAATGATCAGTGATATTGGTCTTGTTATCTTCTGTCACACTTAGACCTTCAAGGCCTGCACCAACATTAGCTAGGGCCTTATCTATAAAGCCAAATCCTTGGTATTCGATTTGGTAATACTTATAGTCGCTTTCTACAAAGAACTTGTGGAATATTTGATTATCAGTAGTGATTGGTCCTCCAGAGTAGAACTTACCATCGGAGTCCTTGGCCTTTTTCACATTTTGATATTCCACAAAGGTGTAATATTTGAAGCTTGACTGGAAGTTTGATTCAGGAAGTTTTTCTGAAGTTGAAACTTCATAAATTAGGTAGACTTTATTTTTAATATCTCCACTTCCATCATCCTTTATACCTGTAAATGATCCTAGGTAGTCGACACTATCAACGTTTATTATGTTCTTATACAAAATAGTTTGTTTGATTAGCTCTCCTGCCTTGTATTTGAGTTCCCCAAGCATTTCATCATTCAAATGTGCTGTTGTGCTTATATAATCAGAATCAGCATCACCCTCACCACTGCTTTCTCCATCACCAGCCTTGGCTGTGAAGTTTTTGCTAGTTGGAGATAGGCTTACATTGTATGTTTCCTTTAGGACATCTGCGTTGAAGTTTAGGCTTACCGCTACTTCTTCGCCCTCTGTTATGCCGTTTGACTTGGATGGAATTATGTCAATTGTATGCATAAACTCTGGAGCATCGTCAGTGAGACCTGCTGTTAAGGTCATATTTGGACTTTGGCCTTCAAATTTCACATTGATGTAGGTGAAAGGATCGGTAAAGTCATCGGTTTTGATGCCATCAATAATTACTGCCTTTGATGCATTTGACATTAGGACATTGTACTTATCTGAAATCTTGATATTATCAAGGTTAGCCATGACTGTAATCTCATCGCCGTTTGATAGGCCGCTGTCTTTAGAATATTGGAAGACCACATTGTTTTGTAAGTCTGCCGCAAATTCTTGGGCTGGAGAATCGTATGATCCCTTGTTATTATCCCTAGAAATATACTTAATATCATTGCCATAGGCCGCGATTAATTTCTCTGTATCTATACTAGCCTTTGGCACGGCTTGCCCGTCTTCTCCCTCATAAGTTAGGGTGATGTAGTCGCTTAAAGGAATTGTTATATCTTCGGCCTTGTTCATCTTAAGATAAAGAGTGCCGATGATTATAGCAAGCAAAATACCAATAAGGGCTATTAGCAAATTCCTTTTTGTGATGTACTTTTCTTTGAAAGATTCAATTGATTGCTTATCTATCTTAGGACTTGTTTGAGATTTCTCTTCCTGGCTTTTCTTAGCTGCTTGGTCTGCTTTACTTGGGCTAATTATTTCTTGGCTCTCTTTAGGGGCTATGAAATCTTGCCCGCTATTTTGAGCTATTGTTACCTTGCTCTTTCTAGGAATTTTCCTAATACCTTCAGACAAGGTGAGATTTGACAATTCTTTGTCTTCGCCATTTATAATCTTTTCAACCCTGTCTTCTATATTTTTATTTAACATAGAAGACCTGTTGTCATCTATATAATAGGCTGAATCATCTTTTTTCCTGGACTTGCTCCTAGAAACCTTGTCTTGGACTTCTTCTATGACGGACCTTTGGTTAATAGGCGAAGATTTCCCTCCTAGGTTTTCATACATCCTGCTTTCCTTATCCATCCTATTAGGTGGTTCAGGATTTTGTTCATCGGAATTATCTTTGCCCTTAGCTTCTAATTTATTTCTATTAACTACTGGTTCATCCAAAAAATCCTTGCCAGTTTTCTGGAAAAAAGGCTCAGACCCAACATTATCATCTATAATAGGCTTTTCTGATTCACTGCTATTGTCATTTTTTATAGCATAATCCTTTTCTTCAGACTTTGACTGGTTGGTCTCAGTTTTTTCCTCAGAATCATTAGCTGTTTTATTAAATTTAAAATTAAGAAGATTTGAAAAACTCTTTTTTTGAGTTAAATCCTCTTGATTTATTTTTTTATCAGGCTCATTTTTGCTAAGTTTGCTCCCGCAAACAGGACAAAAATTGCTAGCCTTATCAATATTCGCACCGCAATGCTCACATTTCATAAAATTTCTCCCTTTATATGCTATATATAATATACTTTTAAAAGTCAAAATATAAACTAATAAATCCTAATCTCTTGAAAATTGATAAAAAATTCTTTTTTAAAAATCTTCTTAAAATTTTTATGCAAAATTAATAAAAGAAGATGAATTGAAATTAGCAATTTTTTGTGCTATAATGTAGAAAAGGTTTACCTAATAAGATAGTGAAAGAGCGCAATTATTTTTGCCGCTCTCTTTTTGTCTTTAGAGGGAGTTTCTTAATATTAACTAAGGTTTGGAATATAAGTCCACTCCCTAAATAGAAAGGATTTTTTATGTATGATCTTATAATTATCGGCGCTGGTGTCACAGGGGCTAGTATAGCAAGGAGACTTTCCCGCTACAAACTTGATATACTTGTACTAGAAAAAGAAAATGACGTATCTATGGGCGCTTCAAAGGCCAATTCAGCCATAGTCCACGGTGGCTATGCTGAGCCCCACCACGAACTTAGGGGCCGTATCTGCTACGAAGGCAGAAAGGAATTTAAAAAACTCGATGAAGAATTAAATTTTGGCTTCTTGGAAAATGGGTCTTTGGTTTTAGCTTTTAGTGAAGAAGACGAAAAAGAACTTGAAAAACTCATGGCCATGGGCCCTGAAAATGGTCTTGATGACCTAGAAATAATCGACCAAAAGAAACTAAGAGAAATTGAACCGAATGTATCAGATGAGGCCACCTCTGCCCTATATTGCAAGGGTGCTGGGGTTTGCTCACCATATGAATATGTCATAGCCCTAATGGAAAACGCCATAGCAAATGGCACTGACCTTAAGCTTGAAAGTAGGGTTACAAATATAGAAAAAAATGGCGATGTATTCACAGTCATAACCGAAAACGGAGATAAGTATGAAGGTAAGTATGTTATCAACGCTTCAGGCCTTGAAGGCGCAAGGGTTTCTCAAATGATTACCCAAACAGATTTCACAATACATCCAAGAAGCGGAGAATACCTCCTAATGCAAAAAGGCACTGGTTCAAGAACCAAGCAAGTTCTCTTCCAAACCCCAAGTCCAAAGTCAAAAGGCATCTTAGTTACAAGGACCTATCATAACAACCTCCTTCTAGGTCCTGATGCCATTGACGAGGAAGAAATCGACAGGGGCACCCATATAGAAAGATTGGCTGAAATCTACGATTTGGCCCAAAAATCAGTCAAAGATGGCGTAATTAACCTCAAGGAATTTATCAGATCTTTCACAGGTCTTCGCCCAGCCTCATCTACAGGTGACTTTATCATTGAAAACACCAAGACAAACGGCTTTATAAATGTAGTTGGCATCCAATCTCCAGGCATCACCTCTTCTCCTGCTATAGCAAAAATGGTTGAGGGAATCTTAAAAGATATAGGCCTAAAATTAGAAGATGATCCATCCTACAATCCACACAGGAATCCAATCATCAAATACAAAGAACTCGAAGATTTCAACAAGGTCATCAAAAAAGTTGACCTTCCCCTAGGTGACCCAGAAAGGCTAGTCTGCAGGTGTGAGCAAGTAAGTGAAAAAACAATCAGAGATGCCATGAATCGTGGCCTTCCTTGCAATAGCTTTGACTCTATCAAGAGAAGAACTAGAGCGGGCATGGGCTTTTGCCAAGGGTCTTTCTGTAGATCCAGAGTGATTGAAGTTATGGAAGATGAACTCGGCCACAAAGTCAAATCCGATCGTTTTGACTCAGAACATTCAGGAATTACAAGAGTAAACAAGGCTGACATTAATAAATTTATCAAGACTCTAGAAAAAGAATCAAAAATTTAACAAAAATATTTGCAAAATAATAAGGCACGTGATATAATAATGATGTAAACATTTTCACAGTTGAATAAATCAGAGACAGAGAGCTAATAACCAAGGTAGTTCTCTGTTTTTTTATTCACAGAAAGGAGAGAAAATGAGAGATATATTTTTAGGCGAAATGGTCGGTACACTCATACTTATTTTACTAGGTAACGGAGTTGTAGCAAACGTTTCTTTAAACAAAAGTGGTATGCAAGGCGCTGGTCCTATCCAAATCACCATTGCTTGGGGTCTAGCAGTTCTTATTCCAGCAACCATATTTGGTGCCCTAACAGGTGCTCACTTCAACCCAGCACTAACAATAGCTTTAGCATTCAAGGGTGATGTGGCAGCAGATGCTGTTCCAGTATACATAGCTGGTCAATTGCTTGGAGCTTTCCTTGGTCAATGTTTAGTATATGCCCTATTCAAAGACCATTACGATGCAACAGCAGATAACCCAGTAGGAGTAAGGGGAACATTCTGTACAGCACCAACAATTCCTAATACTGGCAGGAACCTCCTATCTGAAATAGTTGGTACCTTCGTACTTGTATTTGCCATCCTTGGTTTTGGCAATGTAGCAGGCGCTGGTGGAGTCGGAGTTGACAAATTATTCGTTTACGGCCTCATTGTTTCTATAGGTATGTCACTAGGCGGTTTAACAGGTTATGCTATCAACCCAGCCAGAGACCTTGGTCCAAGAATTGCTTACGCAGTCCTTCCAGTTAAGAACAAAACAGACGCTAACTGGGGATATGGTTGGATTCCAGTAGTAGGCCCAATAATCGGTGGACTTATCGCAGTTGTCTTATTTAATTTTATATTCTAGTATAGGAAAACCCCTCGATTGAGGGGTTTTTCTATTGGCAAATTTTCTTAAAAAGCTTAATCACTTTTATCGTCCTAAGCCTATAAAAAAATCAAAGTAAGATTTTTAGATCAGTCCTAAATTCAATTTAGATTTGCATCTTATTTTATATGTATTAAACTAATCTTATCCAAGATTCTGACCTCCTTGTTTAATTGTGCATGTGATTATCATAATTAAAGGAAAAGGAGGTCGTTTTTTTGTTTACATAAGATCAAATGCTGGGCTATACACAAAAATTTGCCAATAAATTCAATAACAAAATAAGCTAACTTATGTAAATTCTCTTATTTTTACAATTATTTTAAGCAAGGTACTTTAAAATAGATCTTTGACAATGATTTTTCTTACATATCTCCTATTTAAGGACAAAAAAATCCTCCAGCCTGCGCCTGGAGGATTTGTTTTTATGAAGCCTTTGATGTAGCTATTACTCTGATTCCTGTTCCTGCTACGTCTTCTATTACGCAGTCACCAATTTTTACTGGTGCATCTATATGGGCCTTGTTTATTTCTTTCATTACTTCCATTATTTTTCCCTTTGGAATAGGTTCTTCTGTTTTGACCGAAACAGAATATTGGTCTGCTCCGTCTACCCTAGCTGTGGAAGTGACAACCCTTACTGGGTTTGTTAGTTCATTTCTAGCATAAACTTCACCTCTCTTGCAAGTATTGCCAGTGATATTTGTGATTTGTCCATCTTCTACTGTAACGCTGACTGTGCAGCCAAGTGGGCAATTTATACAGGTTAATTCTTTGATCATAAGCTCTCCAATCTTACTTCGATTTTTTCGCTATTTTCGTCTAAATCACTTTTCTTAAGAACCAAGTCTTCCATTTCACCTGGGGCAAATACTATCTTTCTCTTTTGGGCAACTTCTTTGCCGTCTACTTCTAGAACTAATCTTGATTTTTGATAGATATTGTTTACCCTAAACCTAATTACTACTTCATCTCTCATTGAGCCTGGGGCTATATATTGAGGAACTGTGTAGGTTACGCCATTACCTGGTGTGAGATGGATTTTCTTTTCATTATCTGCTTTAAATTCATCTTTAATGTAGGCTGCTGCGTTTTCGCCTGCAAGTTCACTTTCTTCTGTTACATAATCTACTAGGTCGTGAACGTGAAGGACGTTTCCTGCTGCAAATACGCCATCTATTGAAGTCATCATTCTGTCGGATACTTCTGCACCCTTAGTTCTTGGATCCATCTTAATCTGGGCATCCCTGCTTAGTTCGTTTTCAGGGATAAGACCTACTGATAGAAGGATGGCATCACATTCTACATATTCTTCTGTACCTGGGATGACTTTCATATTTTCGTCTACCTTTGATAGGTAAACACCCTCTACCCTGTCAGTTCCTTCTATATCAGAAATTGTTGTTGAAAAGTATAGTGGAATGTCAAAGTCGTTTAGACATTGGACTATATTTCTCTTTAGGCCGCCTGAATACGGCATAATTTCTGCCACGCACTGAACTTTAGCTCCCTCTAGGGTCATACGTCTTGCCATTATTAGGCCTATATCACCAGATCCTAGGATTACAATCTTTTTACCTGGCATAAAACCATCAAGGTTTACTAATTTTTGAGCTGTACCTGCTGAATATACACCAGCTGGACGAGATCCTGGAATGTTTAGGGCTCCTCTTGGTCTTTCCCTACAACCCATGGCAAGTATTACTGCCTTTGGTTTTATTTGGAACATTCCGTTTTCTTCATTCATTAGGGTCAAGGTCTTATCTGGGCTAAAGTCCATTACGATTGTATTTAATAAGACATCTATGTCTCGGTCTGCTACTATTTCTTCATATCTGCCTGCGTATTCTGGACCTGTCAATTCTTCTTTGAACCTATGAAGGCCGAAACCATTGTGGATACATTGGTTAAGGATGCCCCCAAGTTTATTATCTCTTTCTACGATTAAGACGTTTTTTACACCACAGTCATAGGCTCTGGCTGCTGCTGCAAGACCTGCAGGACCGCCACCTACTACTACTAAATCATAATTTTTCATTCTCTACTCCTACTTTACTCTTCCATCAACATAGTAAGATTCTTTTGAGTTTTTAACTACATCTGACATATCTTCATTAAGTTCGCGAGCTAAAATTTCCATTAAATGTGGTAAACAGAATCCGCCCTGGCACCTACCAGCGCTGGCCCTAACACGTCTTTTAATGCCGTCTACAGTCCTTGCTCCAAGTGGTCTATTTATTGCATCTACTATTTCACCTTCAGTTACAGATTCACACCTGCAGATGATTTTGCCGTAGAGTTTGTTTTTCTTAATTAGTTCTGAGTGTTCTTCAAGAGTCATCTCGCTTGTTTTTGGAATTGGTTTTCTATCAGGGTTGAAATTTTCATTTTCGGCAAAGCCATACTTGTCTGCTACTAGATTTGCCATGTATTTACCAATTGCTGGAGATGAGGTAAGTCCTGGAGATTCTATACCAACACAGTCAAAGAAACCTTCCTTGCTTTCTTGCAAGATAAAATCGCCACCAACTTCGTGGGCTCTGTTTCCTGAGAATGATGTGATTACCATTCTAACTGGGACATCTTTAACAGTGTGATTTGATTTTTCTATAACTTCTTCAAGTCTTTCTCTTGTTGATCTCCTGTCAGCCTTGTCATCTATAAAGTCTGATGTAGGTCCTACAAGGGTGTTGTTGTCAATTGTTGGACTTACAAGGATTCCCTTACCCTTATCAGATGGAAGGTTAAACATTACATGTTTTACAAAACCTGCTGTTTCCTTATCTAGGAGCAAGTATTCACCACGACGAGCCTTTATTTCGTATTTTTCGTCAGAAATTTGGTTGTGGAGTTCATCTGAATAGATACCAGCACAGTTTATAACTGCCTTTGTTTCAAAGTCACCATCATTTGTATGAAGAACCCAATGGTCGTCTTTTTGTTCGATTTTTTCAACCTTGGTATTAAATTTATATTCAACACCATTGATGTTTGAAACTTCTGCATAGGCTATAGTCATTAGGAAAGGATCTAAGATTCCAGCTTCTGAGCAATATAGGGAAGCTACAACATCTTCTGTGATATTACCTTCTAGGGCTAGGGTTTCTTCCCTGTTTAGGATTTTCATGCCTTTAACGCCATTTGCTATACCATAGTCATATAATTTTTGAAGATTTGGCATATCTTTTTCATCGTGGCATAAAACAAGGGTTCCTATTTTCTTATAAGGAAATGCATATAGTTTGCTTTCCTCATCCATCATCTGGTTACCTTCTACGTTAAATTTTGCCTTTAGGGTACCTGGTTCAGCGTCATAACCGCCGTGGCAAATACCAGAGTTTGCCTTACTTGTTTCAGTACAAACATCTTCGTTTTTTTCAAGTAATAAAAATTTTCCTTTTTTCTTTGATAGGTGGCAAGCGACTGAAGCTCCAACAACTCCTCCACCAATTATTATTACATCAAACATCTTTACTCCTTTTATGTAAAAAACTATATAGAAAAACGAGCGCAAGTATAGAATACTTACGCTCATCTCTCTCCGTTCTTATTAAGTTATATCTATTATATCACAGATTTGAATTTCAATCAATTATCATTCTTCGTAGTGTTTTGCCCAGTCGAAAGATCTAGCAATAGCTCTTTGCCAGTTTCTATCTTTCTTATCTCTTTCTTCTTTAGAGATAGTTGGTTCAAAGGCTTGGTCTACTAATCTGTATTCTCTGATTTCGTCTTTATCTTTGTAATATCCTGTTGCAAGACCTGCAAGGTATGAAGCGCCTAGAGCTGTTGTTTCTAATGTCTTTGGTCTTTCTACCTTAGTTTGGATCATATCAGCTTGGAATTGCATTAGGAAGTTGTTTGCACTTGCACCACCGTCTACCTTTAGTTCGTGAAGTGGGTGACCAGCGTCTCTTTCCATTGAAGCTAATACGTCGTTTGTTAGATATGCAAGTGATTCAAGGGTTGCCCTAACGATGTGATATTTATTTGTACCACGTGTTAAGCCAACGATAGCTCCTCTTGCATATGGGTCCCAATATGGAGCACCAAGACCTGTGAAGGCTGGAACTACGTAGCAACCATTTGTATCGTTAACTTTTGTTGCCATGTATTCTGTATCATCAGCAGCGTCAACAATTCTTAATTGGTCTCTTAACCATTGGATAGCAGAACCTGCAACAAAGATAGAACCTTCAAGAGCATAGTCTACTTTTCCTTCTTCAAGACCCCAAGCTATTGTTGTAACAAGGCCGTTTTCAGATTTAACAGCTTCTTCGCCTGTGTTCATAAGTAGGAAGGCACCTGTACCATAAGTATTTTTAGCATCTCCCTTTTCAAAACATGTTTGACCAAATAAAGCAGCTTGTTGGTCACCTGCTATACCAGCTATTTTGATTTCGCCATCAAAGTAGCCTGGGAAGGTTGTTCCATATACATAAGAAGAAGGTTTAACTTCTGGAAGCATGCATTTTGGAATATTTAACATTTTAAGAAGTTCATCATCCCATTCAAGGGTATGGATGTTGAAAATCATTGTTCTTGATGCGTTTGAATAGTCTGTAACGTGAACTTTACCACGAGTTAGGTTATAAACTAACCATGTATCAACTGTACCAAAGAGAAGTTCGCCATTTTCAGCTCTTTCTTGGCCGTTTTCTATGTGGTCAAGGATCCATCTAATCTTTGTAGCAGAGAAGTATGGGTCTAAAACAAGACCAGTTTTTTCTTGAACCATGCCCCTATAACCGTCTGCAACGAGTTTGTCAGCCATATCAGCAGTTCTTCTACATTGCCAAACGATTGCATTGTAAACAGGTTTACCGGTATCCTTTTCCCAAACTATAGTAGTTTCTCTTTGGTTTGTAATACCAATAGCCTCGATGTCTTCAGCTGTTACGCCAAGTTTTGCCATAGCTTCTGTACATACACCTATTTGAGTTGACCAGATTTCTGTTGCGTCATGTTCTACCCAACCTGGATGTGGGAAAAATTGTGTAAATTCTTTCTGAGCAACTGACATAATTTCGCCTTTTTTATTGAAAATTATCGCTCTGTTACTTGTTGTTCCGGCATCTAACGCCATAATGTACTTACTCATATCTACTCCTTTACATTTTCCATACTGCATAATTAGAACTTGAGACCGCAATGGCACCTGCATTTAAGGCGTCAACTACATCAGACTTATCCCTTATAAGTCCCCCAGCTACAAGGGGTGTAGGATATCTCTTGCTGATTTCACCAATCATCTTAGGCATAATACCAGGCAAAACCTCTAAAAGGTCAGAGGATGTTGTTTTTATTGTATCCTTGACACTCTCATAGGATAGGCTGTCTAGAAGGAAGAACCTAAAGACTGTGCAAAGTCCTATTTTTCTGGCTTCGTAGGCATTTTGTGCCCTAAGTGTAATGATTCCGTCAGCGTCTGTGTATTTTTTGATAAAACTAGGCGAAAAGTGAGATGATGACAATCCTTCAACTAGGTTTTCATGAACAAAAACTATCTTATCCTTGTCTTTTAATTTTTTGACAATTGTTGGAATCGTTTCGATATTACCATAAAGAATAAAGACGACCTTGTTGTCTGAATATTCTTCCTTCAAACATTCCCTTAAGTCTTTGCCATCTTTGATGGCCATAATTACTGGATTTTCATATAAGACTTCTCTAATATCTAGCATATCTCTCCCTAAACGCATAAAACGAGCCTAAAATTAATCAAGCTCGTTTCTCTCATTATTATCATGTATCATTATAATATCACACTTTTACTTTTTTTGCAAGTGTTTTCATAAAAATATTTTATTTATTTAAATAAATCTAGCTCAGCTTGGGTCAATTCCCTATAGTCACCTTCATTTAAATATGGATCTAAGACTAAATCTCCGATAGCCGTTCTCTTTAAGCCGATGACCTGGTTTCCAAGATTAGCAAAAAGTCTTTTAACTAGGTGATATTTTCCTTCAGTGACCTTAACTATAGCTTCCTTTTCTCCGGTAATGATTAGTTCAGCTGGTCTTGCTGTGTAATCGTCTTCCTTTATATAGACTCCCTTTTTAAATTCTTCTACCAAGTTTTTTTCTATTGGGTCTCGGGTTTGGACCTCATAAATTTTGGTGATATTTGAATTTGGACTTGTTATCTTGTGGATAAATTTCCCGTCTGTTGAAAGGATAATTAAGCCCCTTGTGTCCTTATCAAGCCTTCCTGCAATTGATAGATCATAGTTAAGATAAAAGTCATCTAGCAAATCGATTACTGTTTTTTCTGTATCTTGGGTTGCGGATAAGACTCCAGCTGGTTTATTTAAAATCAAGTAAAGATTTTCTATATATTCCACAAAATGGCCCATATAAAAAACTTCGTCAACCATAGGATCTACCTGAACTGAAGAATCCTTGACAACCTCTCCATTTATCACAAGTGCCCCTTTTTTGGCATTTCTTTTTATATTCTTCCTGGTGTCTAGACCAGTATTTCCAATCATCTTATCTACTCTCATTTATTTCCCTTTTCTAAAACCCTATCCATCGCAGCCTTCAAACTGTCATAGGACTTGTAAAAATCATCCAAATATCGTCTACCCGATTCTGTTATATAGTAATATTTTCTCATTGGCCCCTTTTTTGATTCCTTGAAAGTACCTATTATCAAGCCTTTTTTGATGAGTCTGGTGAGTATTGGATAAACTGTGCCTTCTGTCATATTGTAAAAACCCTTTAGCTTGAGTTCTTCAATGATTTCATAGCCATAGGTTTCCTTGTTTTTGATTATGTGGAGGATTATTCCGTCGATAAGCCCCTTTAACATCTGTGTATCTATCATAAGGCCTCCTATCTATATTGTATTACATAGTAGCTATCTTTCAATTTCTCTTGCAAAAATACTTCATCTGGCAATATTTACAAGATTCGATGTCGTCTGTTCTCCTGTAACCGATATTCCTATCAATCATCCTAGCGACCTTGTCAATTTCATTTATGTCAAAATCTGTAGGTTCAATTTCTATAAGCCTGTCTTCCTCGATAAAATATAAATACATATTGTTTAGATGATGATGGTTGCCTAAAATCAGCCACCTGTAGGTCATAAGCTGGCCCTTGTAGGCTTGGATTAAGTCCTCATTGTATGATCCAGTTTTTATATCCACAATCGACCCGTCAGAGAGACTTAAATCGACCTTACCTTGGAGGATGTAAAAATTTCTATCGAGTTTGTAGTTTGTCTCAACACCAGTTATTTCAAAGTCTCTTTTGATGAAATTTTCAAGAGAGTTTTTGTATTGAGGATTTTTTTCAAGGAATTTCATAAGATTTTCCCTGTCATTTGGCATTAGGCTGTAATATTCTGCAAGCTTATGGGTGTTGGTACCGAAAGATAAGGCTCTTGTTGAAGGGGATTTGAAAGATAATTTCCTCACAAACCTATATTTTAAAGAGCAAGTCCTAAAGACTTCTATGTCTGTGGTATAGGCTAAAATCGGTTTTTCCTTTTTCTCCTCAGTCCTTTCAAAATCAAGGCTCTTGATGGCTGATGACCTTGGAAAGGATTCAGAAAACTTGCTTAACCTATAGTCTTCGCTATTATCCAAAAGAACCAAAAGATTTTTGGCCCTGGTAAAGCCAGTGTAATATTTTCTGTAAAAATCTTTAACATAAGAATAGTCACCAGGGTCAAAGTCTGCTAAAAATCCAGGTTTGGAAGGCTTTGCCGAATCGTAAAGACCCGATATAAAGACAACTTCAAACTCAAGTCCCTTAGCCTGGTGGATAGTCATGAAATTCACTGCATCCTTGTGGCTATCTATATTTGCATATTCCTCTATGGACCTTGACACAAAAAGATATTCCAAATATGAAGATATAAATTCTTGGTAGTGGGCCTTGGGATTTGGCGCCTTAAAAATTTCATCAAAGTCCTTGGCAAGATTAATCATTGTGGAAATATTTCCCAAAATTCTTGCTCCGTCTAGGTCCTCTTCGTCCATGATTAAAAATTTCCTAAAATATTCAAGACCCATAGCCTTGTAAAAGAGGTCTGTAATCGAAAGATTAATTTCTTTTTCAGCCTCTATGAAATTTTGAATTTCCCCATCTGCTTTTAAGGCCTCATCTTTTCCTAAATAATGCAAGTAGTTTTTGTACTTGGCCTTATTTTTTGCAAAGCCACCATAAATTGTGGAAGGATCTTCATAGGTGGTTTTAATCCCACCAATTTTCAAGATTAGGTAGATAAAACCCCTGATTTCATCCCTCTTAAAAAACTGGGAAGATTTTTTATTCAAAACCCTAATCCCAGCTTTTTCGAAATAAGACTGGAGTTTTGAAACATAGGCGTGGTTTAAGGAAGGAAATAAAAATGCAATCTGGCCAAGATTTATGTCCTGCTTTAAAATCCTAATTATTGTTGCAAGGTTTTTAAGCTCATTTGCCCTAGCCCTTACAATTGTATTTGGATTTGCTTCCTTGTCATTAGACCTCAAAGTTTTTTTGTTGTTTTGGCCATAATCTTTGTTATCAAGCCATTTTAGGGACTTATCAATTATAGCTTGGTTGGACCTATAATTTATATCGAGTTTGTAGGTAAAGGCCTTGCGGCCCTTGGCCTTAAAAAACTTTTCTGAAAAATCTGTGAGATTTCTAGGATCTGCCCCCCTAAAAGAATAAAGGGACTGGTCGTCATCACCAAAAACCATAATTTCCTTATCTTTTACCAAAGAAAAGGCAATTTCTTGCTGGATATAGTTTGTATCCTGGTATTCGTCGACGATTACAAAATCAATTCCATTTCTAATTTCCTCTCCCCTAACAGGATCTTTTAAAAGCAGGTAAAAATCCCTCAATATCATCTGGAAATTAATCAGATTTTTTTCTCTGAGGAGCTTTTCGTGGGTTAGAAAAATTTTACCAGCAAAAACTTCCCTAGGATTTTCTGACTTCAAAAGCTCTTCCACATCCATAAGTTTGTTGGTGATTTCTTCGTAAATTCCCTTAATTTCCCAGGCATGGTTGTAGGTTATGTATTTTTCGTAATCTTCTATATTTTTATAAAGATCTAGGTTTTTTTCTATCAAATAGCCTTCTACAACCTGGTCTATAACCTTGGCATCCAAAAAAGGCCTATCAAGAGATGGATATTTTTCAAGAAAATCAAGGGCAAGAGAGTGGAAATTGCCAATCATCATGTCCTTAAGTTCAGTCTTGATCCCTTCCCTATTAAATTCAGAAATAATCCTTGTTTGAAGCTCGCTTGCGGCTTTTTTTGTGAAGGTTGTAATCAAAATCCTGTTCGGGCTAAGACCCTGGTTTTTGATTATGGAAATTACTTTTTTTACGATTGTGTAAGTCTTTCCTGTCCCAGGCCCTGCAATAACAGCGGCAGGCGTCTGGGCTTTTTCAATAATTATCCTTTGGCTTTCATTTATCATAAGAATCTCTCATAGCAAATTCTAGGCTTTTTTGTCCCTTCTTCGTCAATAAAAATTTGCCCAATCTTTCTAAAACCGAGCTTATTAATTAGGCCACGCATCTTGAAATTATCCTCATGGGTATCAATCCTTAAGGCATCGAAAGAATTTTTCTCAGCATGGATTATAATATCTATAAAAAATTTTGTAGCAATTCCTCTCTTGGTCATATCTAGGTCAACCGCAAAGGTGTGAATAGTAAGAGGTTTTTTGCCTTCAAAGTCATCCTCCCAAGGCTTATAGGCTTCCTCCTTCTCATCGGATAAAAAGGCATAGGCACAAATCACACCAAACTCTTCATAGACAAAAGATTTGCCAGTTGCAATCTGCCTTGCTAAAAAATCTTCATTCATAGAATCAATCTGCCATTGGTCAATCCCCTCATCCTTTAAAGATTTTTTCGCATTTACTATAATATTTACTATTTTATTTAAATCTTTAATTTCTGCTTTCCTCATATATCCATTATACTCTATTAAAGAAGGGTCTTAAGGATTGTTAAGGACTATTCAAAGTGATATAATATTGTTAAGTAATAGACAGAAAGGATAATATATGTACGATTATTTAATTATTGGTAACGGAATTAGCGGTCTTTCCGCGGCTGAAGAAATAAGGAAAAATGACCCAAAAGGTTCAATCTTAATAGTTTCAGACGAACACGGCCTTACTTATTGGAGAACCAGACTTTCAGAATTGATTGAAAAAGATTATACAGACGAGGAAATTCTTGTAAAGAAAGAAAACTGGTATCAGGAAAAAAATATAGAAGTCAAACTTGACACCCACATAGAAAAAATCGACAAAGAAAATAAAAAAGCCATAGGAAAAGACGGTGCAGAATACGAATACGGCAAGCTTTTGATAGCTACAGGATCTCATGCTTTTGTACCACCTATCAAAAACGCTGATGCAGAAGGTGTTTTTGCCATTAGAAGCTCAGACGATTTAAAACATTTTAAAGAATACCTTAACGACAAGAAAAAGCTAATAATCATAGGTGGCGGTATCCTAGGCCTTGAAGCAGCCAACTCTATTTCCCACCTAGGCATTGAAATCACAATCGTTGAAGCCTTTGACTACCTTCTTGCAAGACAACTTGACAAGGGCCTTTCACAAAAATTAGAAAAGGCCCTAAATGAAATGGGTATGAAGACCCTCACAGGCAAATTCAGCGAAGAAATCCTAGTAAAAGACGGCAAGGTTTGTGGCCTAAAACTAACCGACGGCACAGAACTCGTAGCTGACGCTATCATGATCCAAGCAGGTGTTAGGGCAAATATAGAAATAGCTACAAATTCAAATATTCCTACAGACAGGGGAATCCTTGTTGGAGAAAACCTACAAGTAGAAAATGAGGACATCTACGCTGCAGGAGACGTTGCCCAAATTGGAAACTTCTCAATAGGTCTTTGGACAGCATCTATGGAAATGGGTAAAATCGCTGGTAGCAACATGACTGGCGATAATAAATTATATGAACAACCAAAACCATTCTCCACCCTCATGCTTGGCGACATCAAGCTATTTTCAGCAGGCCAAAATGCTGGTGATGGTATAGAAGAAGTCAAAAAAGAAGACGGAGAGAAAATCTACAAACTCTTTAAAAACGGCGATAAATTTGTAGGCGGCATCCTCTGGGGCGACATAAAATACCAAATGGATGTGAAGAAAATCGTCTTTGAAGGAGTAGATCCAAAAGAAACCAAACTAGGCAGCGAAATTTTTGACCTATAAAAACAAAAGTCAGTACCAAATGGTGCTGGCTTTTTTATCTAAAATTAACTAAGATCTTGCGAATCAAATTTATAAATATATATTTTTGTAAAAAGCTTATTTATATGCTATAATTACTTTAATTAGTTATTTTATTAGTGATAAATTGGAGGAAATTTAACATTCTTACTTGCTTATGTAAGTGTTAATTAAAAAATATGACAGAATCAAAAATCAAAAAAATATTTAAAGAAATCTTAGACTGGGTAAAGACCATTGCCATTGCCCTTTTGATTACATTTTTCATCAAGTTTTTCATAATAGACCTGACCCGCATTTCGGGACATTCTATGGAAAATACCCTCTTTACCGACGATTTAGTTGTGGTTGAAAAAATCTCAAGAAATATTACCCACAAATATAAACGTGGGGATGTGATAATCTTCCATAGCCCAACAGAAAATAAACTTTATGTAAAAAGAATAATCGGCATGCCAGGAAACCAAGTCGACCTTAAGGATGGAAAGTTTTATATAAATGGTGATGAACTTGACGAACCATATTACACAACAGGAGATTTTACTGAAAGTAAGGGTGAAAATCAGTGGTTCCTAGGCTACGATGAGTACTTCATGGTGGGCGATAACAGGCCAAAATCAAACGACTCAAGAAAATTCGGCCCAGTTCACCAAACAAATTTCCTAGGCAGGGCTCTTATTAGAATCTGGCCTTTTGATAAAATCAAAAAATTAAATTAAAAATTCAAAAACCCTCGCTCAAGCGAGGGCTATTTTTATGAAATTTTGTCGTTTACTTTTGTTTTCATACCCATGCTTATAAGTATAAATACTAAAGAAAAGGCTAGCATTATTCCTATGTTTGGCAGGATTGTACTAAGGCTTGGGTTTTCTAAAACCATCTCATTATTTTTAATATAGTAATAGGATGGGAAAATTTTTCCTAGTGTCAAAGCGGTTTTTGAAAGTAGGGCTTGAGGTACAAAGGCACCGCACAAAAATGATGATCCCAAGGATACAACTTGCATGACACCTGAAATGGTGTTTTCATTTGATATTAGGCTCGAAATGAAAACTGCCATGGTCACAACACTGATTGTGAAAATCAAGGAATTTGCCATCATTAAATTTATGTGGGCGGCAGAAAAATCGTATTTGTAGAGAATAACAAATAGCAAAATATAAAGGGCCCACACTATAAGGCCTGTGCTTATGTGGCCTAAAATCAATTCCATATTCATCCTTGCCTTTGGCATTGGACTTACTCCATTTCTCATGGCTAAGCTTTTCTTTTTATAAACACTAACTATTGTTGATACAATCAAAAGGACCTGGGCAAGGATAAGGTAATTTATGAAATTAAAATAAAAGACCGAATCATCTGCCCCAGCAATATCGACTTTGCTTTTTATTTTAACATCTACCTGTTTTGCCAAATCTTTATTTGTATATTTGATGGCTTCATTCGTATCAAAACCAGCTTGCTCATAGGCATCAACCTGGCTTAGGTATTGGTTTACATGCTCTTTAACAGCCATACCGTACATATCATCAGGTGCCTGTTTAAAATTCACCTTCCTTGTTTGGTCAAAATCTTTTGGAATAACAAGACTTGCGCTTATTATCTGATAAAAAAGCTTATCTTCAACAAGTGACTCATCCATTTTCTTAATCACAGCTTTCTTATCCAGATAATCATAAAGTCCCTCTGATAAATCAGTCTTTGCCTCATCTTTCAAATAAATATTAGGCCTTACATCTGTGTAAAAATCATTCTTATCAGACTTGGTTGAAAAGCTAAGAATGGCAAGAAAAATTAAAGTGTATAGAATAATAGAGACCTTATGGGCCATGGCTATTTTAAAATAATTTTTAAAGACTCTCATATTCCTTACCCCTCATAAAAAACATAGATCCAGCCAAGAATACAGCACTTATAAGCACTAAAAGACCAAGATTTTCATAAAACCTAGATGTAGAATCGTAATAATACAAAGAATAAATCGCATCTGTGACCACAGCCACAGGATTGATTTTGCCTAGGATTGGGAAATTCTCTTGAATAATGACTTTCATACTTGAAATCATCATTCCCGATAGAAAACTCATTAACATGGTAATTGCAATTCCAAGATTTATCTTAAATTCAATATTTTTCTTGTTTGAAACTCCTATAAAAATCCCAAAGGCAACTCCTGTTAGAGATGAAATCAGACTTAGAAGTATCAAAAGCGGCTTTC
This sequence comes from Anaerococcus sp. C0059F3, assembly GCF_056590475.1. Classification (NCBI taxonomy): domain Bacteria; kingdom Bacillati; phylum Bacillota; class Tissierellia; order Tissierellales; family Peptoniphilaceae; genus Anaerococcus; species Anaerococcus sp. C0059F3. The sequence continues at coordinate 128,875 of NZ_JBWPWE010000006.1, read as the reverse complement.
TATCCCCGAAATCAACTCCAAGAGCTCTATCAAGGTAGAAAATAAAAACTAGGGTGATTATGAAATTTATAAGCCAAGAAACGAGGACAGATGCTGATAAGCTTACCGATTTTTTTATAGGTGCTACTGCATTTCTCTTGGCATTTACAGACAAATTTGCCTCGTATTGGTAGATTACGTAAAGGCCCCACATGTAGCCGTAAATGGTAGTCATACCTATCAAAGTGTAAAAAAAGGCATTTATAGGGTCCATATTTTTCCTAGACTCATCTTTGATGTGGTTTTCGATATTTATTAGCTTTGAAATATCAGTCTGAGGATTCTTTTCCATTGCCCTTTTTATCATCTCAGATTTTTGGACATAGTCATTTAGGATTGTCTCTACAATAGTTTCCTGGATTCCAGATTTTTTGGTAATAATTTTATCCTTAGCCTCTATATAGGCCCTGACATCAGGATTTGTATCTAAAATCCCTTTATCTTTTGCCTTTGTAATCCTAAAATAATCCTCATCTTCCATAGTTTCTAGGAAATTTTTAAAATTTTGATCTTCAAATGCGGATGTGCTCACTCCAATTTCTATAGGGTCAAATTTGTTATTGTCACTTATGCCTCCAAAAGCAAGTTTGAAAAACATTCCCAGAATCATCGGAAAAACCAAGGCCCAAAAGACCATGGCCTTTTCCCTTAAAAGAAATCTAAAAGTATTTTTAAAAGAATGCCAAAACATACTAGTCCCTCAAATCCTTGCCAGTAAGGTCTAAGAAAACATCATTTAGACTTGGTTTTTCAACATTAATAGACCTATAAGAAACTTTATTATCGCTTAAGATTCTAACAAGGCTTAAAAGATTTTCTTCACTTTTAGAAAAAGTCATCTTGCAAGTCCCATCCTTATAGGCAAAATCTATTATATGGCCCATATTTCTAAGTTTTTCTTTTACATCATCAGTCAAATCATCCGCCACAAAGGAAATTTTTTCGCTAACATCAATCATATCCTTTAACTCATTTGAAGTGCCATTTGCAATAACTTTCCCCTTATCAATTATAACTATGTCATCGCAAAGAAAATCAACCTCATCCATGTAGTGGGATGTATAAATAATTGTAGAACCCTCCTCGTTTAGCTTTTTGATTCCCTCCAAAATGTTATTCCTAGATTGGGGATCAACAGCCACAGTCGGCTCATCGAGGATGATTATATCAGGTCTGTGGGCAATGCCACAGGCAATATTTAGCCTTCTTAAAAGACCTCCTGAAAGTTTTTTGGGCTTAAATTTTACAAAGTCATTTAGGCCAACTAGGTCCAAAGTCCTTTGAATTAGCTCTTCTCTTTCCTTCTTATCCCTTATGTAAAGACCACAAAAATAATCGATATTTTCATAGACATTTAGTTCGTCATAGACGCCTACGTCTTGGAAAACTACCCCGATTTTTTTCTTTATATCATAGGCATCTGGACTCATTTCCTTACCATATATTTTCACACTGCCAGAGTCTTTCTTTAAAAGACTAAGCATGCAGTTAATTGTTGTCGATTTTCCCGATCCATTTGGACCCAAAAGCCCTAAAATACGACCTTTTTTGACGTCTAAATCAAGACCATCAAGGGCTGTTAGGTCCTTATATTTTTTGACAAGACCCCTAACTTCAATCAAATTCTCCATAAGACCTCCAAATTTTATTACCTACTTGTCTATATTAATCATAATAAATTTTCTTTCATTATAAGTAAATCTATTGTAAAATTTATGTTAAAAAAATCCACAAGCTTTTCACCTGTGGATTAAAATATTTTATAGCTTCATAGAATTTTGTCTTCTTCTTAGTCTTGTGATTGTCGCCTTTTCGTCGATTTTTACCATGGACATGTCTATTACAGTGTCTTTTGGTATATCAACGATTGCTTCAGTTTTTGGTGTTATTAGGCCTATTGGAAGTAGGTCTTCCTCTATGGACCTATCATGACTGGTTAGTTTACCAAAGACCTTGTCAGATCCGATTCCATCAAGTTTTTCACCCTTTTTAATATCTCTTTTTGCTATTGCAACAGTATCTGCCACCTGGCCGTGAATTGGAGCTATGGTTGGCTCATTTTCAACAACAGCATTGTAGATAGTAATTGGAGCTTCAAGACTTGTTAGATGGTATGGCCTGTAGAGTAAATAATTTGGACCATCTCCAAATCCTAAAAACTTCATCAAATCTCTTACATCTTCTTGGTCGCTGGTTACGATTATAAAGACACCTGGTGCCATGCCTGGAGAAAAATCCACAACCCCATATGAGTTTAAAATTCCCCCATCTTTTTTTAGCTTAAAGTCTTCTACAGCCATGTCAGGACTTGTTTTTATGCCGTGGCAACCAAAAGTATCTGGCAAAAATCCAAGAGCGTTACACACTGAGTTTAGCTCGATCATGGTATTTGTCCCATCGACGAAGCTTGTTAGCATTCTTGGTGATAATTTTTTGGATTTTGCTTCTTCTTCCAAAAGCTCTGCTGTGGCGTAATTATTTAGTGGATTATTTTTACCCTTGGCAGCTACAAGAACTTCAAGACCCATGCCATAAGCATTGTCCACAAGTTCCATAATTGCACCTGGCTCATCTCCTAAGATTCCTGTGTAGACCACGCCTGCTTTTTTGGCCATATCATGAAGAACTGGTCCAACTGTTGCTTCGCACTCAACATTAAAGCTAATCATGTGTTTGTGGTATTGGATAGTTTTACGAGCTATAACCGCCCCAAAAGGAGGATTGCCTGTACAATCCACAACTGCATTTATTTGTAATAATTTGTATGAAAGTCTGTAGTTTGTAGATACAGCCACATAGCCTTTTTCAAGGACTTCGTAGCCTTCGTTATAATCATCTGTATAGATAATCTTATCTTCAGAAATTCCAGCCTTAACCAAAGCATTGATGGCCTTTCTTGGATTCCTATCTACAACTAATTTGACTTCCATGGCGTCAAGTTTGGATAATTGGCTGATTAAAGATCCACCCATCTTGCCGCAACCTATAATTGCGAGCTTGATGCTTTCGCCATTATCTCTCATTTCTCTTAACTTTCTATTTATCTTTAACATTATTTTCCTCTCTATCATTTCCTAAAAGGCCCATCGCACACGCCTTGGCTGACGAGTAGGCCCACTGGATATTATAGCCTCCACAAGCGCCGTCCACATCTAGGACTTCGCCTATAAAGTAAAGATTTGGTATGATTTTGGATTCAAAAGTTTCTTTATCTACAAAGTCAGTATCAATACCGCCTATGGTAACCTGGGCATTTTCCTCGTCATTTATAGCAGTGATTTTAAATCTCAAATCCTTGATAGTCCTGATAAGTTTTTTAATTTCTCCATCAGCCATACCGCTAACCTTCATCTTACCCTTTAATTTTACCCTATTTAGGACGTCAATGATAAGTTTTGTGTTCAAAAAACCCATTAAAGCTTCTTCGATGGTCTTATTAGGATTTTTTTCTCCTATGTTTTTTATGATTTCACCTAGCTTTTCTTCGCTATAATCAACCAAAAGATCAAGGCAAACCCAAATATCTTTCCCATCCGCAAGTCCATAGGAAATCTCGTTTGAAAGGTCAAGGATTGCTGTGCCTGTAAGGCCATAAGATTGAAAAATCACGTCGTCTGTGGATTCTTTAATAAATTTGCCATTGACAAAAAGGCTGGTCTTAGCGGATACCCTCACCCCCTTGGCTTTTTTTGATAAGGGGTTTGCTGTTTTATAATTTGTAATCCCGTAGGTAAGCCTTGTGACCTTGTGGTAAGGCCTAAGGATTTCAAAAATTTTACCATCTGACCCTGATCCAGGAAGAGTAATCCCACCTGCCCCTATGACAAGCTTATCAAAGTAAATCTTAGCCTTATCCGTAATTACTAAATGGTTTTTAAAGTCAATGTCTTTTACCTGGTTTTCGAAAAGAAATTTTCCCCTGGCATTCAAATACAAAATATCCCTGATTGTCTTGGCACTTAAAGTCTGAGGATAACACCTACCTGAAGGAAGGGAAGTTGTCAAAATTCCAAGGTTATTTAAGAAATTTATCAAATCCTGGTTGTCGTATTTTTCTAGGGCGTTTTTATAAAAATCTCCTCCAGAAGAATGAAAATTATCTAGTGCTAAATTTAAGTTGGTGAAATTACACCTGCCATTACCTGTAGCAAGTAGTTTCCTACCTGTCTGGTCATTTTTTTCGAGAACTATGAGGTCGCCGTCATAGAGGTTGGCAAAAAACAAGCCTGCCACGCCTCCGCCTATCAATACGGTTTTCATAGTTTTCCTAAAATCTCTCTGATGGTCGCTTTTTCATTCCAAGGAGTTTTTTCATTGCCATGTAGTTTTATGAAATTCTCCTCACCCTTGCCCATAAAGAGGACGTAATCGCCTGGTTTTGCCATTCTTAGGGCTGCTTCTATGGCATCTTTCCTGTCCTTTATAAGTGTATAGGCACCGTAATTTTCTGCCATGCCAGCTACTATATCCTTTGATATATTTTCGTAAGTATCAAATTTTGGGTCATCTGTAGTGACAATGGCGTAAATCCCGTAATCAGAAACAGTCTTTCCGATTAGGTTTCTAAATTCAGCATTCCTATCGCCTTGGATACCAAAAACTGCAATTTTTTTCTTGTCTTCTGGTAGGGTTTTAAAAATTTCCTCAAAGGCCCTTGGAGTGTGAGCAAAGTCTACAATTATATTTAGGTCCTTGTCATTTTCTATATATTCAAATCTTGAACCAACACCTGGAAAGTCTGTTATTACCTCGCTTAGTTCTGTCAAACTTGCTCCCAAAATCTTAAGTGTGGAAATGGCTGCCAGATAATTATTAAGTTCAAAGTCTGCTATTGTCCTTATAAAAAAGTCAACGCCGTCAACCTTAAAGGAAATTCCCTCACTTGTCTTTGTCACATCTGTCGCTCTGATGTTGGCCCTTTCAGACTTTCCAAAGGTGAGGGTGTTTTCGTAGAGTTTTACAGCTTTTTCGCCCCAAGGATCGTCGATATTTGCTATTGTAATTTCAGAATTTTCAAAAAGAATCATCTTAGCCTTGAAATACTCATCCATAGTCTTGTGGTAATCGAGATGTTCGGTTGAAAGGTTGTTAAAAATTCCTACTTTAAAGCGAAGACCAGAGAGTCTTTTTTGGACTAGGCCGTGGCTAGATGCCTCGAGGGTCACATAATTAATTCCCTTTTCAAGACACTTTTCTAAAACCTTATTAATTTCAGTGATGTCTGGAGTTGTGTTTGAAGTTTCAATTATTTCTCCACCTACATTTGCCCCATCTGTGCCAATATTTGCGCAAGGGCCAAAGATTTTTTCAATCAGATAGGCTATTAATTTTGATGTGGTTGTTTTCCCATTTGTGCCTGTAACCCCGATAACATTTAGTTTTTCTGATGGGAAGTCTGTTATTAGGTTTGAAATTTGAGCCAAAGTTTCCCTTGGATCAACCACTTTCAAATAAGTAATACCTTCCCTATATTCCACATCATCTTTGTGGACAATAGCCTTGGCACCCTTTTCGATTGCTTCGTTAATATATTTGTGGCCATCAAAAATCGAACCCTTAACCGCTACAAAGATGTAGTTTTCTCCCACTTTTTGGGAATTATTGGTAACTTCCCTTATTTCAAAATCTGCTCCGTGTTTTATTTCTAAATATTTTATTTTCCTAACTAAGTCGCTTAGTTTCATCAATGTATGATATATCCCTTCTTGCCTATTACTTCTCTGATTTTTTTAACGTGGTCCATACCGTTAGTTTCAAGGGTTAGAACTACGTTTATATTCTTAAACCTGCTTGCTTCTTTAAAGCCGTCGTGCTCGATAGAAATGACATTTGCCTTGGTTTGGGCAATTTCTGTTAGAAGTCCTTGAAGCTTACCTGGTATATTTGGAAGCTCAACTTCAATTCTTGCGATACGTCCTGTTTCATATAGACCCCTGTTGATTAATTGGGAAATGAAAGACATATCGATATTACCGCCAGAAACTAGGCAGACAACATTTTTATTAAAGAAATTAAGTTTATCAAGGGCTGCTAGTGGAAGAATACCTGACGGTTCTGCAATTAGCTTGTGTTTTTCAATCAATTTGATAAAGGCCATGAGGATTTCTTCGTCAGTAACTGTAATCCAATCGTCCACATTATCCTTACAAATCTCATAATTTGCCTTACCAACAGTTGCAACTGCCGTACCGTCTGCGATTGTATCAACTCCCTCAAGAGTCACTATATGGCCTTGTTTGATGGCTTCTTTCATGCTCCTTGCAGAATAAGGCTCAACACCAATTACCTTGATTAGTGGCGAAATTTGTTTTAGACACTTGGCCACACCTGAAATAAGTCCGCCGCCGCCAACTGGAACCAAAACATAATCGACATACTTAAGCTCTTCAACAATTTCAAGACCGATTGTGCCCTGTCCTTCAATAACGTCTAGGTCATCAAAAGGAGGGATGAAGGTATAACCTTTTTCTTCGGCAAGTTTTAAGGCGTGTTCCTTGCATTCATCAAAGCTTGCCCCATAGAGAACAACTTCTGCTCCGTATTTCAAAGTGCCGTCGACTTTGATCATTGGAGTATGCTCTGGCATACAAATTACAGCTTTCATGCCAAGTTTTTGGGCAGAAAATGCCACACCTTGGGCGTGGTTGCCGGCAGATGCTGTAATAATTCCCTTATCATCAGCTTCTTTGTCTAATTTAGATAATTTGTTGTAGGCTCCTCTTAGCTTGAAAGATCCTGTTTTTTGAAGATTTTCTGGCTTTATGTACACGTTGTTATTTGATGAATCAGAAAAAACCTCGGAATAAATTAGATGTGTAGGGTTGATTACCTCGTCAACTCTTGCCTTCGCTTGTTTAAAATCGAACATATGTCCCCCTTTTTAAATTAAGTACAAATTTAAGCTGGTTTTCGTAAACCCACTTATCTATTTTAATTATAACACGGAATTGTAATTTTTTTAAGAAAAGTGTAGAATATTGTGAAGATTTCGAAAAAACGAGGAAAAAATATGAAATTTATAGACAAGAAAAAAATCTACCAAGCAACCCTAATCATCGGTTTATTGGTCCTAATAATTTCTTTTATCTTTAGGTATTCTTATATTAATATATTTGGTTTTGATAGGCCCTTAATGCTTGCATCCATGCTTTGTGGGGCCCTTGGGACAATCGGCGCCATCATCGCCCTTATAGATGGGGTAAATAAGCACTTTGGAGATAAAATCCTCCTGCTCGCCATGCTAAACCTTATTATGGCCTTCACCTATCCAATTTTGATTGCCACAGAAAAGGCCTTAGAACCTGCCCAAAATACCTATGTGACCACAGCTCCAAAAAAGGGCAATTCAACCAAATTTAAGAGAGATTCTTCCTTTATTATCGAGGGAGAACTTTATAAATTCCCTCTTAGCCTTGCTGATTTCAAGAAAAATGGTTTCACCTATTCCCTTGATGAAAAGGACGGCAAGCTTGTTGCTACAATTTCAAGAGTCGGAGACTCATTTGACCCTAAGCCAACCTGGTTTACAGACGGGATTAACAACGAAGTTTATAGGGAATTTTACCTTTTGGAAGCCTTTTACGACCTTGATACTGACAAAGAAAAAATTGAAAATACAGTAATTAAAGAGCTTACAGCCTCAGTCATAAATAACAATAGGGACTTTGAGACCATGGGAATTAAGCTTGAAGATTCAGTTTATGACATAAAAAAGAATTTCGGGGAGGCTCTGACAGAAGACCCTGAAAACGAATCAGCCACAATCAAGGCCTACTATCTAAAAACTACCGACGGTTATACAATCAAATTAAACACCCTTAATGGCACCGTCCAATCAATCGATATTTACTAGACCCGCAAGCCTTGCGGGCTTTTTTTATGAAAAATATTTTTTGTTAGTATAGTAATATCAAGAATGGAGCAAAGATGGAAAATTTAGAAAAAATCCTAATCGACCTTTTAAAGGACGATCCAGCGTATGTAAAAGAAAATAAAATAAACAAGGAAGTGGTATTTGCCAAAGTTTATTCCTATGACGAAATTTTTTTAAGAAAAATCCTCCAAAAACCAGCCTTAAAAGCAAATTTTTTTAAAGACCTTGATGGGATTTTAATCTTTAAAATCAATGAATTTACAGGTTTTATCGGCAAATCTCCTCTTATAATCAAGGATAAAATCCTAAAGGAAGGAACATCCTTCAATTTTTATGAAAACAAGTCTGCCCTCAAGGACCTTATTGCTTGCTACAAAGAGTCTTTGTTTTTAAAAATGAGCGAGGACATAGACTACAAGTTCAATACCAAATTCCACGTATCCTATCTTTCTGGATCAAATCAAAAAGAGAAAATCAAACTAGGTGACATAAAATTATACAAGGAAGACCTAAGTTTTACAGATTCTAGGGAAATTTCTGACCTTAAATATAGGGCCTATGACTTATTAAAAGAAGATTTTAATGAAAAAGAAGGCCTCATTTCCCTACCAAATAGCCAGATAAAAGACCTATCTTCCTATATCACAGTCTTTTCAAACCCTTCCTATTACTTAAATATGGTAAATTTTTTAGGAAAGAAAAAGGCCAGAGAGATTTTAACTGACCTAAATGATTTAATTTTAAAGAAAAGTGACTATTTCACAGGCAAAAACCTGGGCTACCACACAATAATCAAGGACTCCCTCCTAAGGGAATTCGATGGTTTCAACCTTTCCTTCCTTAAAATTGCCAATGTCCTAAATGATTTTGGAAAAACTAAGGAGATTTTTGAAATTTTTGCGTCGATAAATAAGAAATTAAAAAAAGATTCTGAGATAAATATCATCTATGAATTTATAAATCAGGCCCTTGAAGTCCTTGGAAATCTCGACTTTGAAGGCCAAGCGAAGAGCAAGGATTTTTATAAGGAATACTTATCACCTCTGGAATATGAATTTAGGGATAGCCTAAATATTTTTGAAAAACTAAATAATTTTTATAAAATTTTGCCTCAAAAAGAAGACAATCTCAGAGCCTACGAAGAAGCCATTTCCTATGACATAGAGGAACTTATTGACCTTTTGACAGTCAAACCTTCCGACTATGAAAACCTCAAAAACGCCGAAAACAAGCTATCAATTGGCCACTACACTTCCCTTGATAGTCTTGGTTACCTAATTGACGCTGATATCGAGGAGGTCGACCAAATCTATAGAAACAAGCTAAGGCTTACAAATGCTAGGATGCTAAATGACCCAATGGAGGGTAAGGCGCTTTTTGAATATCTAAACGACGGCAACGAGGATTTTATAAACCTAAATAACTACGGCAACAACAAAATCTACCTCCTTTCCGCATCGGCAATGGCAGATTCTCTTCCAATGTGGAAGCAGTATGCCGATGACACCAAGGGAGTTTTCCTTGAGTTTTCCAAAGAATTTATAAAGTCAATCATAAATGACGATATGGTAAGGCTTGTTAAAGTGTTTTACATCGGAGATAAAGCCATTAATTACAACGAAAAGTCCGATGAAATCAACGGTCTATTAAAGAAATTAAAAGTAGACTATGAGGCCTACATAGGAAAAATTGTAGAAATTTATAAAGAAAATCCTGCCAACAAAAGCCAACTTTTAAGGACCTTTAACAACGAAATTTTCTTAAAACTTGATAAGATTTCCTATTATTTCAAAAAAGATGCTTACGCCTATGAGGGTGAATACAGGATTGTCCTTGACCTTGATGAGGACGATTCCCGTTGCCATTTCAAGGAAATAAAATTCCACAATCCAAACTTCCCTCTTCCATTTTTGGGAACCTACCTTACAGACTACGAATTAAGATACCAAAGACTAATCTTTGGTCCAAAGGCAATCGACAAGGACTATCTAGTTCCTTATATCAAATATTGCCTAGGTAAAGACATAGAAACTGTAAATTCCAACATCAAATACAGATAAAATCGCAAAAGAAAAGACCTGGTTATCCAGGTCTGATTTTTTTATTTAAGTTTTGCTTCGATAACTTCCTTATCAAAACCAACAACGTCTTCGCCGTCGATATTGATTACAGGCACTCCCCTGTAACCCTTTTCGATAAGGTAATTTACAGCTTCCTTGTCTTCATCGATGTTTCTTTCTGTAAATTCGATGTTATTTTCCTTAAAATATTGTTTAGCTGCCTTGCAAAATACGCAAGTGTTTGATGTATAAATTGTAATATCGTGCATTTATATCCCTCTTTCTATTTTTCATCTAACTTATATATACCCATTTTTTTGAAAATAATATATAATAATTCTAGATAATAAATATACCCTAAATAAAAATAATAAAACTTTTGGAGAAAAATATGGAAAATTTTACCTACAAAAAACTAAAGGACCTACTTATAATCGGTCACGAAATTGAATTTATCTTTGATGACATAAATTGTTCTATAAATAATTTTGGAGATGATGATCACGAATCTGCCTGGTTTTTTTCTACCAATCAAAAAGGTGAATTTACCAATACTTTCCTTGCTGAATTTGATGACAGGAAGATCCTGCTCGAATCTCTAGATAAAATAAAAATCAAAGAAAAAAGCCTAGAAGAAGTCATAGATCAAGTGCTCTACAACCCTTCTAGCCTAACAATTTTCTAATTCATTTGCAATTTTTATATAATCATCTAGGGAAAGATTTTCTGCCCTCAAGTTTTCCTTGATGGTCAATTTTTCAAAAACTTTTTTCAAATCTTCTTTTTCAGCCACAGCTGATAAAGAATTTAAAATAGTTTTGCGTCTTTTTAGGAAACCTGCCTTTACTAGGGCGAAGAGTTTTTCCTTGTTCACTTTCTCGTCATAAATCCTCAAATCAAGCCTTAAGACAGCCGAATCTATCTTTGGCTGAGGCATGAAAACTGATTTTGGTACCTTGGTTAAAAGCCTGGCCTCAGAATAATATTTTACAAAGACAGACAGGGATGAATAATCCTTGTCTTTTTCTGTGGCAAGCATCCTGTCTGCCACTTCCTTTTGGACCATGATAGTCATAGAGTGGCAATCAAGGTCTTCTTCAAAGATTTTTTCTATAATTGGTGTTGTGATGTAATATGGAAGGTTTGAAACAAACTCAAAGGCTTCTCCGCCAAAATACTTATCTTGGATTTCTTTTAAATCAGTTTTTAAAATGTCTTGGTGGATGATTTCTACATTGTCAAAGTCAGACATATTTTCTTCAAGTATTGGAATTAGGCTATCGTCAATTTCAATTAAGACGAGCTTTTTGCAAGTTTTAGCCATTTCGTAGGAGATTGTCCCAATTCCAGGACCAACTTCAATTACGTTTTTGCCAGCAATGTCAGCCCCATCTACAATTTTATCGACGAAATTTTTGTCAATCAAAAAGTTTTGGCCCAAAGATTTGGAAAACCTAAAGCCATAGAGGTCGATTATGTCCTTTACAACCTTTGGTGAATATAATTTTCTCATAAACTTTCTACCGCCCTTTCAAATTCTTCTCGACTTACCCCAAAGGAATTAAGCTTTGCCAAAAGTCCCTTGGAATTATAATAGCCAATCCCTAACAATTCGCCAAGTTTGGCTCTTTTTTCTCGAGAGCCTTCGCCAATAGATAGACCATTTTTCACAAGATCTACCATAGTAAATTCATCCCTGCGAATGGTTTCTTCTGCCTTGGCTCTTTTTAGGGCATCTATAATTACCTCAGGCTCTGCATTTTCAACGCCCAAATCGCCCTTTTTGATAGCTTTTTTCCTGTCAATGTAGGCGTGCTTTGCAGTTGGAATGTGTCTTGCAAGTCTAGCCCTGATTCTTTTTCCTGCGTAGTCAGGATCAGTTAGGATAATTATCCCGCACCTATCATTAATCTCTATGAGCCTATCTATCAAATCCCCGCCAAAACCGAGCCCATTTGTCGCAATCATTTCGCAGTCTACTGCCCTTTTGACATTGGCTATATCGTCTTTTCCTTCAACTACAATTGTCTCTTTTATCATAGGCCAAAAAACTCCCTGGCATTTTTACTTGTCCACTTGGCAACTTTCGACAACTTCATTCCCCTAATTTCCGCAATTTTTCTTGCAACTTCGATAATCTTTCGAGGGTCATTTCTCATTCCCCTATAAGGATCTGGGGTAAGGTAAGGACTGTCAGTTTCAAGCATTAATCTTTCAATTGGAACAAGGGCTGCGGCAGCCTTTTCATTTAGACCATTGCCATAGGTCACAACACCGCCTATTGAAATATAAAATCCCCAATCCATAAAGGTTTTAAGAGTCTCTTCATCGGTTGAAAAACAGTGGATTTGTACCTTTAAATCCTTATAATTTGATAAAATCTCCATAATATCTTCTGTCGCTTCCCTATTGTGGATTACAACTGGCTTTCCGAGCTTCCTTGCCATATCAAGCTGGGCAATAAAAACTTTTCTCTGTAAGTCCTTGGTCTCTGTTGTCCAATAATAATCAAGGCCAATTTCCCCGATTGCTACTGCATCTTTTGCGAGTTTTTCAATCTCTGATAGGTCTTCTTCTCCCATTTCTTCCACATCTGAAGGATGAATTCCTACCTGGGCATAGAAGTTTTTAAATTCCTTGGCAAGCCTTACATTCTCCCTTGAATTTTCAAGGTTTGTCCCTGGATTTACCACAGCTTCTATAGAGAAATTAGACAGGTCTCTTATTATAAAGAGCCTGTCTTCGTTAAATTCTTCGCTTGTTAAATGGGCGTGTGAATCAATTAAATTCATTAAGAAACCTTGCTTCCTGGCTTGATGTCGGCGAGTGTTGAAAGCATGGTCAAATCTTCACCAAAATCTGCCGCAAGGAGCATGCCTTGGGATTCGATGCCGCGCATCTTTCTTGGAGCTAGGTTTTTAACCACGATTACATTTTTACCGATTAAATCTTCTGCCTTGTACCATTTCTTGATGCCTGATACAATTGTTCTTATTTCAGATCCGATGTCCACCTTGAAAACTAGGAGCTTATCAGCATTTGGATGGTCATTTGCTTCGATAATTTTTCCTACCACTAGGTCAAGTTTGGTGAAATCTTCGTAAGCTATTTCTGGCTTAGCTTCTTCTGCAGGTTCTTCTTCTTTTTTGTCAGCAAGTCTTTCTTGGATAAGAGCGTTGTTTTTATCGTGAAGTTTTACTAATTCTTCCTCTACATCTAGCCTGTCAAAGAGGTTTTTGCCCTTAGACACTTTGGCACCTTCTTCTAGAAGACCAAATTCCTTAGCAGATTCAAAGCCCTTGTTATCTGTGCCAAGTTTTTCTAGGATTAATTTTGTAGTATCCTTCATGGTTGGCTCTATTAGTTGGGCCACAATCCTCAAAGTCTCTGCAAGATTGTATAAAACCCTATTTAGTCTTGGTAGATTTTCCTCATCACGACCTAAAATCCATGGCTCAGTTTCGTCTACATATTTATTGGCACGACGGATTAATTTCCAAATTGTTTCTAATGCTTCGTTGAATTTGAAAGAATCCATTAATTCTGTAAATCTTGTGTAGGTTTCCTTGGCAAGGGCGATTAATTCATCATCAAATTCGCCTTCTTCAGTACCTTTTTCGATTACTCCACCATTGTATTTTGAAATCATTGAAGTTGTTCTTGAAACAAGGTTACCGAGGTCATTTACAAGGTCTGAGTTATATCTTTCCATAAATTTCTTTGATGAAAAGTCCCCGTCAGATCCAAAGTTAAATTCCCTAAGCATGAAATATTTAAGGGCGTCATTGCCATAAAGTTCTACAAGTGGCTCTGGATACATAATATTACCCTTGGACTTGCTCATCTTGTCGTTTTCAAACAAAATCCAACCGTGGGCAAAAACTTTTTCTGGAAGTGGAAGGTCAAGGGCCATTAAAAGTGCAGGCCAAATTATAGTGTGAAATCTCACTATGTCCTTGCCGATTAAATGAACGCTGGCTGGCCAATATCTTTCAAATTTCTCCTTATCATCTCCGTAACCAATGGCAGATAGATAGCAAGAAAGAGCATCAATCCAAACATAAACTACGTGCTTATTATCAAATGGCACGTCAACTCCCCAATCAAAGGAAGTCCTGGTTACAGAAAGGTCCTCAAGTCCCTTGTTTATAAAGTTATTTAGCATTTCCTTTTGCCTAAAAGCAGGCTCAAGAAATTCTGGGTGGTCTTTGAATAATTCTTTGAGTTTATCTGCATATTTTGATAATCTAAAGAAATAAGTTTCCTCTTCTTGGTAATTAACGTCCCTACCACAATCAGGGCACTTGCCATCTTCTAACTGGCTTTCAGTCCAAAAAGTTTCACAAGGTGTGCAGTAATATCCCTTGTATTCTCCCTTATAAATATCGCCTTGGTCGTAAAGTTTGTTGAAAATATCTACTACATCTTTTTCGTGTTGTTTACCAGTAGATCTTATAAAAGTATCGTAGTTAATATCAAGCTTTTCCCATAGTTTTATGGTTTCAGCTGCAATTTTGTCTACAAATTCTTGTGGTTCCTTGCCGTGGGCATGGGCAGATTCCATAATTTTTTGGCCGTGCTCGTCAGTACCTGTTACAAGGTAGGCGTCGTAGCCTAAAAGAGTCTTATACCTTTTTAAAACGTCTGCAATTATAGAAGTATAGGTATTTCCTATATGTAAATTGGAGTTTGGATAATATATTGGTGTTGTAATATAATAAGGTTTCTTATTAGTCATCTAGTCATCTCCTAAAAATAATTCTCCTTTTATCATACTTCAAAAGCCCTAAAAATCGAAATTTGACTTGAAAAACAAAAAGGCCCAGCAGAAGCTGGGCTTACTTTGAAAATACTGTATTTATTTTTTACTTAAGTTTTTATATATCCTGGAAAGCTCACTTGCACTAGCGCTTATATCATAGCCCTTGCTTCTTATCTGATCAATATTGTCTTGTCTATCTAATTTATTATTAAGGATTTGGTCAATCCACTTTTCCCTATCCAGGTCAATAAATCTTGCACTACTTGTTAGCCCTGTATCTCTTGGAACATTTGTCGATAGCAAGGTAACTAATCCGCTTGCTTGGGCTTCTACGGCAGCAATGCCTAGGCCTTCTCTTAGAGAAGGAAATAAAAATATATCTGATGCCATTAGCAACTCATTTACCCTATCAGAATTTCCAAGGAAAATAACTTGGTCTTTGACACTTAAGTCCTTGGATAAATCTTTAAGTTCATTTTTCTTAGGTCCATCCCCTACTAAAACCAATCTAATATCAGAATTTTTCTCTAAAAGATCTGGCATTATCCCAATTAAAAATTTTTGGTTTTTTATATCTGAAAGGCTACCTACATTTATCAGAACATACTTATCAGAAAGGGATAATTCACTTCTTATTTTTTGGCGGATATCTTCATCAAATTTGTATTTCTCAACATCTATACCATTATTTATCTTGATAAAATTTCCCTTACTATAAAACTCATTACCAACTTCATCTGAACAAGCAAATTTCAAATCAGAATATTTTATCACATCTTTTTTGAAAATACTTCTTATAAGGCTTTTAAATTTAGAATATTTTTGGGCGCCGTGGTTATGAGAAATGGTCATAAGGCCGTGTTTTTTTGCTTTTTTTAGAATGAGGGCCTCTGTTCCCCTAAAATGACAATGAAGGATAGAAATTTCCTTATGATTCTCTAAAATCTCATCTAAGTCCCTTATATATTTTAAGGGGTTTTTAAAATCAAGCCTGTCTAAAATAAAAATCCTTCCACCAAGTCTTTCTATCTCCTCACGATAGGCATCATTTTCTAACTTATGCACTATAAAATCAAATTGTATTTTTTCCCTATCTATCCTTCTGTAAATCGACATAATAAAACTCTCTACGCCGCCTACAGACAAGTCTCCCAGAACATGCACTACTCTAATCATCTAAACCTTCATTCTCCAAATCATCTTCTTTCACTTATAATAATTATCCCAATAAAATTTTTACTATCAATCCATAGTTAATTTTTTAAACTCTCAAGTATTATAACTTAAAATACAAAAGTCTCAAAAATTATAGGTGAAATTTGTCTTTTCGACCTTATTTTCTTACTTTACCTATATAAGATTCATGATCATTTGATATAACAAACTTATCATCACTGTAGAAAAAATACCTATCTTTAGCATTTATCCCATTTAATTGGTAGGAATTTTTATTTTCTTCCACATCAACTATATAATGAGTCCACAACCCGTCTGATAAGAGCAGATAAGTCTTTCCGTCTTTTTCTAATTTTGAAATATTTACAAGCCTATCCATAGGTTCTGCTGTTTTATACCACGATATGGCAAGTACTTATTATATCTTAGACAAATCCTACCTGGCCCTTTATTACATAAATAAATCTTTAAGGGCAAATAATAAAAATCCGATTTCCCCAATCATGGTCTACCAAAAATCCATAATTTTATATGACCTAAATTTACCTTATGAAAAATATGCGAAATTGATACTGGAAACTTCAAAGAAAATTAATTCCAATTTATATGAAATGCTTTTAAATAAGTATAAGGCTTAGGCTAAGGCTAATTATGACAAAAACTTTATAACTTCATATTAAAATTGGTTTTATTATAATCCATAATTGATAGGCGAGAAAAATTATTCTCGTCTTTTTTTCTATCAAATATCTTATAGTCCTCATTTTTTATTTGTAGCCATGCTTGAGATGTTAATACTACAATTGTGTTTGTTTTTATCGTTTAATAATGATAATCATTATTGACAACTCTCCCCAAATATGCTATCCTATAAGTGAAAATAATATATAAGAGGTGAAAATATGAAATTAACCCAAGAAATAAAAGATTTAATAGGTGAGCAGCTTGCTTATATGGCAACTGTTGATGAGGATGGCAACCCTAATATAGGACCAAAGAGAACTATGAGGGTTCTTGATGATGAACATCTCATCTATTGCGAAAATACAGATGGCAAGCACCACGCCAATATTAAAAATAACGGCAAGGTTGCTATTGCTTTTGTCAAAAGAGAAGACAACAAGGGCTTTAGGATTGTTGGTACAGCCAAATCTTATACAGATGATGAGCATATGAACCTAGCCAAGGAAAAGGCTGGCGTAATGCCAAAGGCGGCTGCTGTAATCATAGATATAGAAAAAATCTATACCCTTGATTCAGGTCCAATAGCAGGAAAATTATTAGAAGTTTAATTCCCATATTTATTAATAGTTCTACAAAAAAGTTTGGTGCACAGATTATCTCTCGTGCACCAAACTTTTTTATTTATATAATTATTTTGCAATAAAGACCAGGTTTTATCAATTTCTGAAATTTTATCCTTACAATTAATTCCAATTTTAACCCTATAAGATCAAAGTTTATTAATTTTTCCTTCTACATAAGCGATTTGCTTTAAGACTTCTTCTGGACCAGGCCCACCTTGGGATTTCCTATTTTTTAGGCAAGTTTTTAGGTCAATGGCTTCGTAAACATCCTCTTCAAAAAGATCTGATTCTTTTTTATAGGTAGCTAGGTCAAGGTCTTCTAAGGTGTGATTTTTTCTATGGCGTATTTTACAAGCCTTGCTGCTATGTGGTGGGCGTCTCTGAAGGCGACTTGCTTTTTTACCAAATAATCTGCCAGGTCAGTCGCATTCAAAAATCCAATCTTGCATGCCTGTAGCATTTTTTCTTTATTTACAGTAAGACTTTGGATTTGCCCAGCCATTATTTTTAGACAAGATTTTACTGTATCTATGGAGTCAAAGATAAATTCCTTGTCTTCCTGCATATCCTTTGCATAGGAAAGGGGCAGAGCCTTCATCATTACAAAGGCCTGGTTCATATTTCCAATTATCCTTGCACTTTTCCCCCTAACTAATTCCGCCATATCAGGATTTTTCTTTTGGGGCATAATTGATGAGCCTGTAGCAAATTTGTCGTCGATTTCTATAAATTTATAGGCAGGAGATGCCCAGTTTATTATCTCTTCTGATAACCTAGAAAGATATTTCTAGAATTCTAATTTCATAGATGATAAGGCTGAAACATTTCTAATATTGGCTATAAAGGACCTTAAAATCACCAAAAATTCGTCTTCAGAAATACCAGAGGATTCTACCAAGTATTCATTATCCAAATCTTTAAACTCTGCCCTATATAAACCTCCCTCTTTATAGGAAGAAAGTAGCATTTCTTGGCCATAGAAATTAGAGATTTTTTTATCTTTCAAGGAATAATCGCTCCAGGTTTCTTCATCCTTGCCTGCCATCTGAAAGAGGATTTGTGAGTCATCCTTAGTTAAATAAATTTCCACAAAAAGTCTCTGATCATAGGCACCTGATTTCGACTTGCCCAAGACCTCTGTTGGCTCTCCAAGCTCATATCCATCAAGATTTTCCACAAGTTTCTTTACTAACTTTCCGCCATTTGCATCAGTAAGTTCCCTAGATTGGGCATCTAGTTTAGCACTTGAAATTCCTTGGTTAAAAACAATTGTATCTTCTGCCCCACAAGACTCAATTTTCTCAAAGCTAAGCTCAGGTTTATATATCATCTTTAAAGTCTTTTCACTTGTAAAATCGCTATCGGAAAGACCCAAAGAATTGAAGTAATCACGACAAAGTTGGAGTGTCTTTGCCCCATTTTCATATATATCTACCCAATTCTTTTTGGTAAATTTACCAAAAACAGGATTGGTCATGGTCTTTACTTCCTTCCACCTATCCATGTGTTTGTCCCCATATTGGTAGATTTTTATGATGGTTTGATAATAGGAGTTATAAAGGGCCATTAATTTCTTAACCTTTGGCCTTTGAAGAACCTCTTCTTTCTCTTTTTTGCTAATCTTTCCTACTTTGCTACCACCAAAAGGATGGACTTGTCTACCCTTTGTCACTCCAAAATAATGTAGGGCTGGCAAATACATGCCGTCTTCATAGGTATAATCTCCCTTAAATTGGATCTCATCCGCTGTTTTTTCTTCCTTGGCGAAGGCATTTGCACTTGGCATCAAAAATACAAGGGCAAGAGCTCCTGCCAAAAATTTCTTTTTCATGATTTCTCCTTTCTAAATTTTTTCTTGTGCTTCCTTAATATCATTTTACCCCCCCATCTGTAGTTTCAATAATTAAATACCACAATAAAGTGGGATTTATTTGACAAAAGTTCGTCCATAGTGTTAAATAGTCCTATAGAAATAAAAACTTACAATGAATTCGAGTAGGAAAGGCCTGGGATGGCTTTTTTGAAATTACACTTTCATTTTGTTTAAGGCAAGCCAAACTGCCTGTGTTTGGCAACGAGTATAAAAAAAAGCTGGTACCGCAAGTCTTTGCGCTTTTATGCTCTTTTTTTGTGCCTATTTTGGCCTAGAACTGTCTATTTTATAGGATTTCTCACTTATATAGAAATTACAGCAAATTATAAGAAAGGATAAATTATGAAATTTACTTACGAAAAAGAATACGATAATGTTTTTGATGAGCTTTTTGACCGTGGTTACTACGAGCAAGCCACAAACGAAGAAGAATTAAAGAAGAAACTTGCAACAGAATCTGTGAAATTCTACTGTGGTTTTGACGCTACAGCAGATTCCCTAACTGTTGGCCACCTTATCCAAATCATGGTAATGATGCGTATGCAAAACTACGGCCACAGGCCAGTTGCCCTTCTCGGTGGCGGTACAACCTTAATCGGCGACCCATCAGGAAGAAGCGACATGCGTCAGGTAATGACAGAAGAAAGAATCAACCACAACGCAGAGTGCTTCTACAAGCAATTCCAAAGATTTTTAGACTTCTCTGATGAGGGCGGAGCTGAAATGTTAAATAACAAAGATTGGCTTTTAGACCTTAATTTTGTTGGATTTTTAAGAGATGTGGGAAGCGAATTTTTGGTAAATGAAATGATTAAAAAAGATGCCTACAAGAACAGGATGGCAGCTGGTGGTCTAACATTTTTTGAATTTTCTTACATGCTTTTACAATCTTATGACTTCCTAAAAATGTACAGAGAAAATGGTGTAACCCTTGAAATGGGTGGTTCTGACCAATGGTCAAACATCATCGGTGGTGTAGACTTAATTAAAAAACACGAACAAGGCGACGCCTACGGTATGACCTTTGCCCTACTTACAACTGCAGACGGAGTTAAGATGGGTAAATCCCAAAAAGGGGCAGTTTGGCTTGATAAGGAAAAAACAAGTCCATTTGAAATGTTCCAATACATGAGAAATGTCGATGATAGGGACGTTGAGAAATTCCTACTTCAACTTACCTTCCTACCTACAGCTGAATGTAGAAAACTAGGATCAGCAACAGAAGCAGCAGAAATCAACAAGGCAAAAGAAATCCTAGCCTACGAAGTAGTTAAACTTGTCCATGGCAAGGAAGAAGCAGATGCTGCCCTTGATGCAGCCAAAGCGCTTTTCTCTGGCAAGGGTGATGAATCAGCCATGCCAACAACACAAATTTCTGCATCTGACTTACCAAAGGGTCTTTTAGCCCTCATGACAGAAGTAGGGCTAACAAAGTCAAATGGCGAAGCAAGACGAATTGTCCAACAAGGCGGCGTATCAATCAACGATGAAAAAATCACAGACCCAGCCTTTGAAGTCACAGAAGAAATTTTTGAAGATAATAGAATAATAATTAAAAAAGGCAAGAAAAACTTCCACAAGGTGGAATTAGCTTAAGGATCTTCCTCCAAAACCTGAGTTTTGGGGGATTTTTTTATCTAATCTTGTATAATAATCTTAGGTGATAAAATGAATAGAAGCGAAGAATATTTAAGTAAAAAACGAGCCAAAGAGCTTTGGGATTTAGGAGTTTTAGGAAATTTTGAGATAGGTAATCTCAAAGGCCTAAATGACATCCACGCCTATCTTTTCCAAGATGTATTTGACTTTGCTGGCAAAATTAGGACTGTAAATATTTCCAAGGGGAATTTTCGTTTTGCACCCTTGCTTTTCCTTGAATCAAACCTTGCAATAATAGAAAAAATGCCAGAAAGAACTTTTGATGAAATTATTGATAAGTACGTTGAGATGAATGTCGCCCACCCTTTTAGAGAGGGAAACGGCAGGGCGACAAGGATTTGGCTTGATTTAATCCTAAAGAAAAACCTAGGTAAATGCATCGATTGGGACAAGATTGACAAGTTTGCTTACCTGTCCGCCATGGAAAGATCGGTTGTAAACACACTTGAAATCAAACATCTTTTAAAATCCGTCCTTACAGATAAGATTTCTGACAGGGAAGTTTTCATGAAGGGCATCGACAAGTCCTACCTCTACGAAGACCTCTATGATATTCCTATAGGAGAAATCGAATAAAAAACAAAGACGAGTAAGAATCTCAATTGAGAATTACTCGTCTTTTTCTTTAATCTTTTATCAATTTTTCAGCCAAAACTTTTACAAGGATCACTACGATTATACATGAAATTGTAGAACCTATAAGTAGGTCCATCTTTAGAAATACCCTATTTGCAACAAAACCGATTAACCAAATTACCATGTTTTTATAATATATTCTAGATTCTGTGACGTCTTTTTTCAAAATAAAGAAGTCTGCGATTTGGATAGCTATCATTGGTGCGAAGACTGAACCGATTAGGTATAAAAATTCGGTTATGTCGTCCATTGGGTAAATTATTGCCCCGATTGTGCCGATTATTGTAACAATGATTCCGATTTTTTGGCCGTCAACCTTCTTTGACAAAGATTCGGCGGATATACCTGCTGAATAAGCATCAAGGAAGGTGGTTGTTACTGTTGACAATATAATAATTACCATGGCGGCAAGGCCTAGGCCTGATTTCACCATGATCATGGCTATATCACTTTCTTCTGTGACTAGGGCCATACCCATACCTATTACATACATCCACATAGAAACAAGTGTATAGATAACAGTTGATGTGAGGGTTGCTCCTCTTGGGTCTTCTGCCTCTCTTGTATAATCAGATATTAAAGGTAACCAGGAAAGTGGCATAGCAACAGCAAGTTCTATGGCAAGACCAAAGCTCATGGCATCGGCTGCCGCTTCTGAATTGAAGTTTACTCCCTTAAATACCTTAAAAGAAAGTAGGATTGTTAGGATAAATAAAAGAGACATGGAAACTGTGTTTAGTTTGCCAAGATTTGAAATGCCTACCATTATCCAAACTAAGACCAAGGCTCCAATTACAAGGGCCCAGATTATGTGGCCTGTAGAGAAAACGTGGGAGCTTGAAATAGCCCCATCGTAGATCATAATAGCAGTCCATCCTACAAGTTGGAGGACATTTAAAAGCGCAAAAAATAATCCGCCTTTTTGTCCAAAGGACATTTTTACAGTCTCCATTGCTGATTTTTCTGTCCTACCGCCTATAAGACCTGCCATATATAATAAGATTGCACCGATAGCGTGACCGATTAGCATTGCCAAAAGACCTTTTTTAAAGCCTAAAGGCGCGAAATATGTTCCGGTAATAATTTCTGCTATGGAAACTCCTGCCCCAAACCAAATCAGGCCGTTTTCAAAATTAGAAGTTTTTTTCATTTTCTTCTCCTTCCTTCTCTTGGAGATTTCTGTCTCCAAATAAATTTATCTTCTCTTTCATAATCTCTCCTTTTTCTTATTTACAAAAAAAGGACAAGCCAAGGCTTGCCCTATAAGTTCAAAAAAAATATGCATAAAAAATATACATCCCTACGTTGGCATTATCCAAATCAGGTAAGGTCGAGGCTAGGCCTCCTCTCAGATCTTTTAAGAACTCCCTTGTATGCCTTATATTTTAAATCTTTCCCAAATTTTTGTCAAGGAAAATTTTTTCCAAAATTATTATTAGATTAATATCGAACACAAGGCTATTGATGTTAGATGTGATTTATCTTATAATTAAGTTAATAGAAATCTAAGATAAAAATATTTATTAGATACAATTCTAAGAAAGGATATACAATGAAACCTAATTTCTATAATTTTAAGCTCATAAAAAAGCCCTTACTTGTAAATGAAGCAGGACTTTTGATTTACCTTTACACAAATTACCTAGCTGCCAATAATAAGAACTTTTTCTCTTTCGAGGATTCCTACCCAGGTTTTAATTACTCCCAGGATATGAATTTAACCTCAATAGATACTGCTTTTTACAACAACAAGTCCTATACAGATTTTATTAGGAGTATAAAAAAGGAAACCCTTCCCCATCTAGAGGAATTTTTCAATGACCAAAACGAAGATATTTTAAATCTTTTTTACATATTTACAGAAAACGATGGAAATTATTTGCCTTTTATGGCAGGAGTTTTCCAAAATATCAATGTTACATCTATTGAAGACTTTTCCTATGAGCTCTTTGACCTTGTCTTCAACCTATCTTTTTTAAGATATATAGGTGTTGACATAGATGATCCAGAATTAAAATCTACAACTATAAAAGAATGGTCAAAAAAAGCTTTAAAATCAGACTTTCTAAGCTTAATAGCTAGTCTACCCTACGAAGATAAGTTTTCTATGGCACTTTTAAGGTCTTTTTCCAATAAAAAATCTATCTACGATAGACTTTATCCTCTTTTAGAAAAAATTTGCCAAATTTTAGAAAATAATTTCCCAAAAATTCAAGACGAATTCATGGACCATTTTAAAAAAATAAAAAAAGATGACTACAAAAAGGTAAGTGAAGTAATAGACCAAGTTGGCTTAGCAAGTTTTTTAAGCAAAAGAGATGAGCCTTTTAACATCTATGGTCTAATCCTTGCACCAAATATGACTATGATTCAATTTATATCAGAAGATTACGATGATGCCTTTATCAAATTTGGAATTTACTCAAATAAAGACTTTGTCGAAAAAGAAAATAAGCTAAAATACATAAGCCAATACCTAAAAATCCTAGGAGACCCAACAAGGATTGACATCCTAGATCTCTTAAAGGAAAAAAATTACTACGCAAAAGAGCTTTCTGACAAGCTTTATATAACACCTGCCACTCTCTCTTACCACATAAGCCAGCTCCACGTTTGTGGCTTTATTGGTGCCTATATCGAGGGCAGGAAGACTTATTATTATTTAAGACGTCCTGGTTTTGAAAAAGTAATAGAAGAATTAACCGAATTTTCTAAGGACATAAAGGAGGAAAATTATGGAAAAGAATCTTAAAAACCTAAAAGAAAATCTCGCCCAAAATTTAAAGGACGATAAGGTCATAAAATCATATCTAAGAGCTGATAAGCTTTCAAATTTTGACCTTCTAAAAATGGCCTATGAGCCTTTTAAGGATAATATAAAAATAAAATTATCATTAATGGTTTATCCTATTACTGCAGGCCTAATTCCAGTAATCCAGGCCTTTATTATGTATTATTTGGTAGATCTCATAAACAAAAATACCGACCTTAGGACAATGATTTTGACTATTATAGCCTATGCCCTAATAATTTTTATCTGCTCCATGGTCTCAAACCAGATTGAGCGTAGAACTTACTCGACTTATATGGGTACTAGGTTATCTACCTTCATCAAGGCTTCTGGTCCTATTATGGAAATGGACTACGGTCTTGGGGAAAATTCTCTCTTTATGGCTGAATTTTCCAGAGGTTTTGAACCTTTTTCTAACAATGTCACAGGACTTGAGGGAATCTATCACGATATGTATAAGCTTTTGGCAAATATCCTTTCCTTTGTAATAATTTCTGTCATTATGGCAAGACTATCTCCCCTAATTTTTATCCTTGCCATAATTTCGATACTAATTCAACTGGCAATTAGGACTTATACAGACAAGTACAGACACTCCCACATGGGCGAATTAAACAAGGTAAAAAGAAAAACCGACGCCTATTACAAAGAAGCATCCGACTTTCGTTTTGCCAAAGATATTAGGGTATTTTCTTTCAAGGATAGGTTTATAGAAGGCTTTAAGCCCCTTGTAGGAGATGTGGTTAAGATATCAAGAAAATTTATCAAGCCTGAAATGTACCTATCCCCTGTCCTTGCAGTCCTTATCGTGGGTGTAGAAGCCCTTTGCTATTATTTCCTAACAGGGAAAATTTTAGCAGATCAAATTACCCTTAAAAGCCTAACCCTCCTTATCACATCAGTTGCAATTTATTCTAATGTTGTCTTAACTCTTGTGATAAATATAGCCCAAACCAGGTCAAACCTTCTCTATGTGGCAGATGGCTTTGATATGATTAGGGTAGATCTTAAGTCAGATGTAGGTGATAAAAAAATTACTGGACCGATGTCAATCGAATTTAAAAACGTATCTTTTTCCTATCCCCTATCTGATGTAAATGTATTAGAAAATCTGTCTTTTACTATTAAGGAAAAGGAGAAAGTTGCCATTGTTGGTGTAAATGGTGCAGGCAAATCCACTATAGTTTCCCTAATCTTAGGCCTTTATAAGCCAACATCAGGAGAAATTTTTATTAACGGGGTAAACGCTAATGACCTTGACCTTAAGGAAAGGTATGCTGCCTTTGCAACAGTCCTACAAAATGTAGAGCCCCTCGCAGTTTCCATTGCAGAAAATGTGGCAGCAACTGATGAAAATATCGACAGAGAAAGAGTTATAGATTCACTAAAAAAAGCAGGTTTAGGATATAAGCTTGACCAATTACCAAAAGGCATTGACACCCAGATGACAAGAAATATCCACGACGACGGGACACTTTTCTCTGGAGGGGAAAACCAAAAACTTGCAATCGCAAGGGCTCTTTATAAGAAAGATGCAGGAGCATTAATCATGGATGAGCCAACAGCGGCCCTCGATGCCCTAGCAGAAGAGAAAATTTATAGGGATCTTGATGAAATCAGCAAGGACAAAACCCTAATTTTCATATCCCACAGACTAGCATCAACCAGATTTTGTGATAAAATCATGCTCCTTGATGGTGGGAAAATAACAGAATACGGGACTCACGACGAGCTTTTAAAACAAGATGGTCTATATAATGAAATGTACGAATCTCAAAGAAAATACTATCTGGAGGAAAAGAATGAAAAATAAATTAAAGGCCCTAGGCCTTTTCATAAAAATCACCGCAAAAAACGATCCTCTTTATATACTGGTAATTATTTTAAACGCCCTAGCGCCGGCTGCAGCTACCATGATTAATGTCTTCGTGCCAATGATTTTCATTAATCAAATCACAGACCCGAGTCCAGCTGACCAGTTTATAAAAATTGTAGTCTTGTTAATTGTAGGGAAAATCCTCATAGAAAGTCTTGAAAGGCTTTTAAGTAGGGAAGAATTTGTAAGGCGCCAGGGAATCAATGATTATTTGACCTTTGAACTTGCCAAAAAAGCCATGGATTTAACCTACCAAAACATAGAAAATCCTCACACCCTAGATCTTAAGGAAAAGGCTAATGCTGCAATTAATATGGGAGCTATCCACAACTTGCTATCATGCCTAAAGGATATAATAACAAGCGTGGCAACCATGATAGGAACAGCCCTTGTAATCATATCCTTCTCCCCTTACTTGGTTGGTTTTTCAATTCTAATTTCCTTTTTAATAATACTTGTAAATGGCAAAGAGTCTTCCTACACCAGCAAGTTTGACTTAGAGATTGTAAATGTAAACAGGAGATTTTCCTATTATTTCTCCCTCATGGCAAGTCCCCACTACCAAAAGGAAATAAGAGTCTTTGACCTGGGAGAAATGCTTCAATCTAAAACACAAGGATACTTAGATCAAATGATGGATGGATTTGAAGATAAGTTTGCCTTTGAGGCCAACATGGGAGCTATAAAAATCTTTTTAGAATCAATTTTAAGACTTGTTTCCTATACCTATGTGGCAATGAGGACACTCTCAACCACCTACGGCCCACAAATTTCCTTCGGATCCTTTTCAGCAATTATTGGGGCGAATGAAAACTTCATGACTTCCTTTCAGACCATGTTTTCAGAACTAGCTGGCTTTATTATGAGTTTAGCAAATCTTGAGCCCCTCTATGACTTCTACGTCCTAGATTCTGATGAGGAAGAAAATTTGGAAATAGCAGAAGATTTCCAAAACCTTGAATTTAAAAATGTGACCTTTACCTACCCAGGATCTGATAGGAAAATTATTGACAACTTGTCTTTTAGGATAAACAAGGGCGAGAAAATCTCGATTGTAGGTGTAAATAACGCTGGAAAGACAACTATTGTTAAGCTTCTATTGAGATTTTTCGATATTGATAGCGGAGAAATCCTTTATAATGGTGTGAATATCAAAAAAATCAGCAAAAAATCTCTTTATGAGAAAATCAGCGGAGTCTTCCAAGACTTTTCAATTATGCCTTTTACAATCAAGGAAAATATTATTGCAAATAAGGCTTTTAGCGAAAATAAAACTGATGAAATTATAAAACAGCTAGACCTAGACCAAAAGATAAAAGAACTTACTCGTGGGATTAATACTTATTTAAATAAGGACATCTACGAAGACGCAACCGACCTTTCTCTTGGCCAAAAGCAAAAACTAGCCATAGCCCGTGCCCTCTACCAAGATGCAGATTTTCTAATCCTAGATGAGCCAACAGCTTCATTAGACCCCCTTGCAGAAAGCAAAATCTATGAGCACTTTAACGAGATGACCGAGGGCAAAACTGCCATCTTCATCTCCCACAGGATGAGCTCATCAAGATTTACCGATAAAATTCTATTACTAGACGGCGGAAAAGCTCAAGCTTACGATAGCCACGAGAATTTAATGTCCTACGACAATCTCTACTCCAAACTCTACAAGGCCCAAGCCCAGTATTTTGAATAGTAAAATCTCCAACAAAAAAACTCCCAAGCTGGGAGTTTTTCTTTGCTTATTTGATTTTCCAATACCCATCCTTAGCACTGCCTACATACTCGATTGTTTTTTCATCTGTGAGAATTTTTAAATCTCTCTTAATTGTACTTACGGATACGTATAATATACTAGAAAGCTCCAGTGATGTTATTTTTGAATTTTCTTTTATAAGTTTCACTATCTTATTTCGTCTATCATTTGGTTTTAACTTTTTACCATCATTTTCACCCTCACTTTGACCGTCATTTTGAGTACCATTTTGAGTGTCATTTTGGGTGTCATTTTGGGTATCATAATTTAAATTCTTTAAAATTGTAGTAAATGAAGATTCTGTTGACTTAAAGACTGGTTTTAATTCTTCATTATAATTTTCTTCCACTTCATAAGCTTCGATAATCTTTCTAAGTCCAGATCCTCGTCTTTCCATTAAATCCATCCTAGCAAATACATCCGCTATAATTGGATTTCTTCTTGATGAAGATACATCTAGTGGATTGATATCTTGAATAAATGTACCTTCATACATTCCTCCAGGAGAATATATTTCCAGCCTGTCATCATAGATATCAACATGGACTTCACTGCCAATTACTGAGTAATCTCTGTGAATTAATGCATTGACTAGAGCTTCTTGGACTGCCCTTTCTGGATATTCTGGATATTCTATTCTATAGACCGGACCTTTTTTCCACATCTTTTTAGAATTTCTCTTCACAAAGTCTAAAGATGCTTTTAAAAGATAAATAATGTTGCCTTCAAATTCTATATCATCTAAGGCATCCATTCTCCCATTAGCTTTAGTTAGCCCATTCCATCTAGTACAAAATACCCTTGACTGATAAACTTGATAATAGTCTCCAAATAAAGCTCATGCTATGGTTAAATTATTCTCGTCATTTACGAGTCCAAAAGATTTTAAATCTTTTTCTTCAAAATCTTTTCCCGTTCTTTCTTTGTACTCGATTCTAAGTTCCTTAAAGCTTACATCTTCTAGTTTTTTCTTTGACTCAAGTGAATCGTAACTTATATGTTCTCCCTTTAAAGACAAATTAAAAAGATCAATTCAACTTGCAGGGACACTTTGATTTCCTACTCTTTTATAAGCAGTTCTGCTTCCTCCATCAACTACAAAATATTGTGTATTCTTCCCAGTAAATACACTTAAAATCAATATAACTTTTCCATCAAGTTCCTTTATTTCCATATCAAATTCCGGATTCGGATTCATTTTAGTTTTTATGATTTCAGAAATATTTTCGGAAACATCTTGATAGTCACTGAGTCCAAGAATTGTATTATCTTCTTTAACTCCAAATATTAGCTTCCCACCTCTACCATTAGCAAAGGCTGACACAGATTTTAACCAAGACTTTGGCTTATTTATTTCTAATTTTTCTTTTTTATCATATAGATTTGTTTCTCCAAGATAGTATTTTAAGTTCAAAGTATCCCTCCTCTCTGGCAAATATTATAATTAATTATATCATATTTTATCTTTTTATTGATAAAAATATGGATTTGTGATAATTTCCCAACAAAAAAACTCCCAGGCCGGGAGTTTTTCTTAATTCTTAATTATTGTGCGAAATCTGCTTCAAATTGTGGTGCGAAAGCTTTCATTTCTGCTTCTACATCACTATCTGGGTTTGATAAGATTTCTTCAAGTTTGCTTGCAATGTCGTTGTAAGCTTGTTGGCTTCCTGGAACAAGTGGTCTTGAGAATAGTTTTTCACTTGCTGTTCCAAGGATTTTTGGAATTTCAGAATCAGCGTTTTTATAGCTTTCATCTTCTACAGCTGACTTTCTAGCTGGCATATAGCCTGTTGCTAGACCAAATTTGATTTGAGCTTCCTTGCTTGATACGTATTTTAGGAATCTAAAGGCTGCATCTTTTGCTTCATCAGAAGCACCGTCAAACATATAGATGTTTGTACCTTGTTGAACTGCCTTGTCTGCTGGATATGCTTGGGCTGCGTATTTGAATTTGCCTTCAACGCCTTCTTTAACATATACTTCACCAGCGTTTGATCCAAGGTAGCCTGCTAATTGTTCGTTAGCGAATGGGCCTGATAGGTATTGGTCAGTTCCTGCAATTCTAAAATAACCTTCTTTGATACCGTCTAGGTAATATTTAATAGCTTCGATTGATTCTGGGCAAGTTACGTCAAGGTCTGGACCAAATTCTATGCCCTTGTTTTTAAGGTAAGTTACATAGAAGTTTGAAAGTGAGTCCCAACCAAAAGCAGGAATGTCTTTTTCTGCCTTGATTTTTTTAGCAACTTCTTTTAGCTCTTCAAAGCTTGTTGGGTTTTTAAGACCTAGTTCATCAAATAGGTCTTGGTTGTACCATAGAACTTCTGTTGATTTGTTAAATGGAATACCGATGATTTTGCCATCTTGTTCGATTTCATCCCTTACACCTGGGAAGATGTCTTCGTAATCTGCAATTCCATCTTCGCCCTTAACTCTATCTGTAAGGTCTGCTACCATACCAGCTTCAGAAAATTGAAGCATCCAGTCTGGATAAGCTTGAGTAATAGTTGGTAGGTCTTTTGGAGATTGCATAGTTGCAACTAGGATTTGGTTAAGATCGCCATAACCACCTTGGTGTTGTAGGGTGATTTTAACATCTGGGTTTTCTTTTTCGAAATCTGCTACAAGGCCTTCAAGAGCTTCGCCTTGGCCACCGCCCATTGCGTGCCAGAAAACTACCTCTGTTTGACCTTCTTTGGCAGGTTCTTTTGTTTCTTCTGCTTTTTCCTCTACCTTAGCTTCTTCTTTTGGAGCTTCTTCTTTCTTGTCGGCATTGTTGCCACAAGCTGAAAACATTCCTATAGATAGGACTAAGGCTGCAAGTAATGTTAATTTTTTCTTCATTTCTTCCCCTTTAAATATTTTTTCCTAAGTTCCCATAAAAGCAAACTTATTATTCTTACATTAAATATATACCCTTAAAATATAATTTAATCAATTTTTATCCCTTAATTCCTCCAAAAGATACTCCCCTTAGGATTTGCTTCCTAAAGATAAAGTAAAGTATTAGAATTGGAAGGATTGTAATGGTTGAAGCTGCCATTTGCAGATGGATTAATTGACCTGCTTCTGTGGCAAAGGCTGAAAGACCATTTGAAATAAGTCTCATGTTCTTTGTATTTGTAACAAGGATTGGCCACAAGAATGAGTTCCAACCAGTAATAAAGTTTAATAATCCAATGGTGAAAAGATTTTGCTTACACATTGGAATCATAACTTTTCTTATAAATTCAAAGTCGCTTGCTCCGTCAACCTTGGCCACATTATAAAATTCCATTGGAACAGATTTTAAAAATTCTTTTAGATAGAAAATATAAAATACTGACGCCATAAAAGGAATTATAAGGGCAACATAGGTATCAAGAAGGCCAAGTTTGGCTATTGTTGAGTAGTTTGTAAAGATAATTATCTCAAATGGCACCATCAAGAGGGCTAGCATAAAGTTTTGGAGCATATTTTTGCCCTTAAAGTTCATAAAGTTTAGGGCAAAGGCTGCTAAAACTGTTGTAGCTAGGGTACCGAGGGTATTTATCAAGGAAACAAATACTGTATTTACGAAATACCTTGCAAAGGGAGCGGCCTTCATGGCTTCCCTAAAGTTTTCAAATTGAGGTGCTGCCGGCAAAAGTTTTGGTGGAATAGCTGTTACTTCTCCAAAGCTCATAAGAGCTGATGAGATCATATAGAGGAATGGAAAAAGAGTCACAGCTGCCATTATAATTATAAATATGAAGGCTAGGCCTTTTAAAATCTTTTTCATCTCCTACCTCGCTAACTTCCTTATGATTGCTCTTTGGACAAAGGTTAGAACCAAGAGGAACAAAAACAAAATCACAGCAGCCGCCATGGCGTGGCCGTAGCGGTATTCTACGTAGAATTTTTTGTAGATATAAAATACTGCGGTAATTAGCCTATTTCCAACACCCGCCTTACCATTAAAGAGGGCGAAAATTTGGTTATAAACCTTAAAGCTTGAAATAAAGCTTGTCAAAAACAAAAAGGTAATTATATTTGTAAGCTGTGGGAGAGTGATTTTCTTAAATTGCTCCCAACTTGTCGCCCCAAAAGTGTCAGCTATCTTGTAATAATCCTTGTCAATACCTCGTAGACCTGAAAGGATTACGATGATATTAAAGGCAAGGCCGTTCCAAACACCAAAGATAATGGCTGCTAGCATATTGTAGTCAGGATTGTTTAAAAATTCTATAGGTCCGACTCCAATAAAGGAAAGCATGTGGTTGATAAAACCATATTGGCCGTTAAATAAATACCTAAATACAATACCTACAGCGATAACACTGGTTAGGTAAGGTATAAAAAAGATTGTCTCAAAAAACTTGTTTCCTATAATCTTCTGATTTAAAATCAAGGCTATAAACATTGAAATTATCAAAGATAAAGGCACAACTGTTATTGAATATATTAAGGTGTTTTTCATGGCCATCCTAAATAATTTGTCATTTAAAACTGCCGGAAAGTTTGATAAACCAACAAATTGTGGGTTTAGGATATTATTGCTGTGGACAGCCATATAAAAGGTCCTAATTAAAGGATAAACGTTAAAGATTAGTATAAAAAACAGGGCTGGTAAAAGGAAGAGCCAGGCCTTGTTGGTGGTCTCTGCCCTGTAGGTCATTTTCTTTTTCATTAGTAGACCCTTTCCCCATCTTCTGTAAAGAGGTAGATTGACTTGTGGTCGATTGAGATCTTAATCCTATCGCCCGGATTGATATCAAGGGCAGAATCAACTACCATCCTTGAAGCTTGTCCGTTTAGAGTAAAGTGTAGGATCATATACCTACCAATCATCTCACGAGATTCTACATTGATTTCTAAATTGCCATTGGTGTCGAGTTTGAAATGCTCAGGCCTAATACCAACCTGATAGGTATTTCCGCTTAGGTCAGATTTTTTTCTACCTTCTACTAATTTTTCTTTTTCAATTATTAAATCGCCATTTACAAAACCATCCCCCTTATTTTCAACATCGTAGATATTGATAATAGGGTTGCCGATAAATTTTGCCACAAAAAGATTTGCTGGTTCAAGATAAAGATTTTGTGGAATATCGTATTGCTGGATGACTCCCTTATCCATTAGGGCGATATAATCGCTAATTGATAGGGCTTCTTCCTGGTCGTGGGTTACGAAAATTGTTGTAACTCCAACGGTCTTTACTATATTTCTAATCTCTTCTCTGATAGAAAGCCTTAATCTTGCATCAAGGTTTGAAAGAGGTTCGTCAAGTAAAAGAGTTTTTGGATTTTTAACTAAAGCTCTTGCTATAGCCACTCTTTGCTGTTGGCCACCTGATATTTCCTTTGGTTTTTTGTTTTGAATATCAGTAATATAAGTTAATTCCATGTATTTTTGGGCAATCTTGATAGCTTCTTCTTTTTTTATCTTATTTTCACCTACAACTAGGGGAAAGATGATGTTTTCAAGAACAGTCATGTGTGGATAAAGGGCGTAGTTTTGGAAAACCATGCCTATATCACGGTCCTTTGGGTGTTTGTTGACGATTGATTCACCATCAAATTCTATATCTCCAGCTGTTGGATCCAAAATACCAGCTATGATATTTAGGATTGTGGACTTACCACAACCACTTGGACCTAGAAGTGTGACCAAGGCCCCATCTTCTATGTCAAGGTTGACAGATTTTAGAGCTTCATAACCGTTGTCATAAATTTTCTTTAAGTTTTTGATTTTAATCATATATTCCTCTTTTTCATATTAATGGAAATCTCAATAGTAGGTACAACATTACAACCATCAGGGCTATACCAATAACAGTAAAAGCATCTATTTGCTTTTGTAGGGCCAAAATCACAAGCGATATGGATAATAAAAATAACAATAAATATAATTGCATAAACAAATCGCTGTTTGGATTTATTATAGATATAACCAAGGAGATGGCCGCAACAATGCCTGTGACTGCACTTACATAGGCGGAAAGCTTTCTTGCTTCCAGAAGAAAGTCAATTAGGCTAATTACAGCAACTACCGCAAAGATTGGCATAAACATATTTTTTATTATATCAATCATTTAAACCTCTCTACTTGTATTATAACATATCTTTATAA
This sequence comes from Anaerococcus sp. C0059F3, assembly GCF_056590475.1. Classification (NCBI taxonomy): domain Bacteria; kingdom Bacillati; phylum Bacillota; class Tissierellia; order Tissierellales; family Peptoniphilaceae; genus Anaerococcus; species Anaerococcus sp. C0059F3. Next base: position 94,977 of record NZ_JBWPWE010000006.1, on the reverse strand, counting down.
AATATGGCATAAAAGTAGGGTTGTTAATAAACAACCCTTTTCTTTAATTTTTGATTAAAAGATCTGATCTGATATAACCAGTCTTGCCATTTACTGTAACCCTAGTCCAGCCTTCAGTTTCTCCTAGGTTTAGGATTTCATCATCTGGGCCAACTTCGGCAACAATAGCAGAGTTTTCTGATGGGGCAAGGCGCATATTTACAGTGTCTTCTACTCTAAATTCAACTCCATCGGCTATTTCTTCCTTGACTTGGTCACTTATTTCTTTTTCTCCTACTTTTCTTTGGTCAGAATTTTCTTCTTCTTTTTTGTTTTCATCAGTACTTTCACTTGGCTTAACTTCGTCTGCTACTTCAGTTCCAGAATTTTCTGGATGTCTTACTGAGGTATATGGATCATCCTTGCAGCCTGTTAAGCTTAATATAAGTCCTAAAGCTAAAATTGCGCTAATTTTTTTCATTATTTACCTCCAAAAAGGTCATCGAGTTCACTATCATCGTAAACATAGTCTGAAATTATAACTCCCTTAATATCAGCACCGGCCTTTTCAAGTTGGCTGGTTGATTCTTCAAGGAGGTAGGAATTTAAATTTTCTTCTGTACTAAATATTATCGCCTTATCTGCCAAGCCACAGAATACATTGGCCTCAGCTATGCCGATATTTTCCTTAGTATTGATAAAGACATAGTCGTACCTATCCTTACAATCTGCAAAGAAATTTGTAATTGTTGATGGCTCAAGATACATATCTTCATACTCAGAAACCCTACCTGTCATAAGGAGGTGAAGGTTGTCGCTTTCTCTAACAAGAACATCGTCTGCTCTAAAATCGCCTAAAAGGCAATCTACAAAACCTCTTTTGTTGTAAAAACCCTTCATTTCTTCAAGTTCATCTGCCCTTAAGTTAGCATCTATCACAAGGACTCTTTCGTCTTCTTCGGCCAAATGACCTGCCATAGTGTAGATTGAATCCATTTTCATGGTCCTATCATCTGTGGCTGTAAAGGCGATTACAACGTCGTCTACGCCTAGGTTCCTTGTTAGCTTATCTTCTAGATTATAAAAGGCTTGGAGGAGGATTTCTCTTTTTTCGTCAACTTTTTTTCTTCTAAACATCTAGGGCTCCTCTCTGGTATTTTGGAAGTTTGCCTAGAATCTCAAGCTTGTTGCCACCTTTTTCTTCCTCAATAACTTCATCTAGCTTGTCTACTTCTTCTGCCTTAGCCTCGTCGATTTGTCTTGCCTTGTCTATGTCGGCCTTGTCGATTTTTCTTGTAGCGGCAAAATCTTCGCCAGCTTCTTCACTTACTTGTTCAAGAGGTCTAGTTTCTTCCTTGACTTCTATCTCATCTTCAAGGTCTTTAAGGACTTCTGGACTTTCTTCTTCGATTTTTTCATCAAAATCATCATCTCCTTCAAAGTCCACGTCCTCTTCTAGAATTTCCTCTTCTTCAATTTCTTCTTTGTTTTTTTTGACCTGGTTTTTTGCCTTTTTTTCTTCTTTTTTGTAGTCTTTTGCCTTATTTTTCTTAAGCTTGTGGTTATGGCGACTAACACTAACTAGAGAAATAATTAGGTAAATTAAAAATCCTGCAAGTCCTGCATAAGTTGCATACTTAATTGTATTATCGACAACATTGGCGTTTTGATAGGCATATTCCATAACATTTGCCCCTGTGTTGTAGATATTATTTATAACTGTCACAGATAGGTCTGCATACTCATCTGCCAAGTCTTCTGCCCTTGATTTATTGGTATCAGTTACTGATATTTCAATAATTGGTGAAGATGCAATTGGTGTTAGGCTTAACTTAGAATCAAGTTTAGATTCAGGCCAATCTATCTTTAAATTCTCCAAGGTTCTTGCCTTAATTGCCTTAGAATTTAAGGTTCCTGCAAAAGTTGCCGCAGGGTTTTCTTCATTTAAATTTTCTACTGATGTTGTTACAAGTTTAGCAGACGCCCTATATTCCTTATAACCTGCAAAATTTAGGCCAAAATACACAACCATGGCCACAATAATGCCGGCTATAATAGATGATAAAAAGGCTGTAAACTTCGATTTTCTATTTTCCATTATATCCTCCAAAATCTTTTGCACCCTCAAGCATGATTTCTCTTGCCCTATCTTTTTTTATCTCTCTAAGCATTTCCGGGTGCGCATACAGAAAATACCCTATATATAGTTTGTACAATCTTGGGAAAAGTGCCCTAGCTAGGGCTCCCTTGTCGTAGAAATACTTTTCATTATATCCTTCAAACCAGGTTGAATCATCGTTATAAACCTTGGCAATTAGGCTTTTGTTAGTCCTTACCTTTATCCCTTTTCTAATGGCAGATAGGATGAAAATAGAATCTTCACCAGACCCTAATTCTGTTCCTGCTCCAAACATTAATGGTAGGTAGAGGTTGGCCCTGGCAAGGGCTTCTCTTCTAAAAACAAAGTGTACAGATCCATATCTCAAGCAATTATAGAAGCTTAGATTTTTTTCTTCCTGGACTTTTACTATTTCCTTGCCATCCTGGTAAACTATAGTCTTAAAGACGAAAAAATCAACATCTGGATATTCTATAAATCCATCTTTAACCCTTTCTAAATATCCGGCTTCAAAAACCTCATCGTCATCAGCAAAAATTACTATATCTGCTGTCGAATTTAAGAGGGCGAGGTTTCTTGAACGGGCAAGGCCTTTTGTGTCTGTTGTTATCATCCTGATTTTTTTGCCCTCATCATAGACTTCTTGGTAGGCATTTTTACCCGCCTGATTTATGATAAGAGCGTCACATTCCAGGTTAAATTTCTTATAAAAATTTATATCCTCCACATTCATAGCGGAGATTAAAACTTCAACTCTCATAGCTTTCTTGTTGTCTCTGCCTTCTCCCAAGTGGCCTTCGAACCTCCCCTAAGCTCTTTGTAACCGCCTAGGATTTGGGCTAGCATCATAGCACAATAATACCTTGGGAAGTAGAAAATCTTGCTTTTTGACTTTGATAATTGGCCGATTACAGCGAGGGTATAAAAAGCTACTTGACCTAGGAAAAATAGCTTATAAAAGATTCCTTCATTTAAAACTGCCAGGTTGGCTATAAATAACACTATATGGAAAAATGCCTGCATGTACCTTAGAGTCTTGTGGCCAAAATGGAAAAATGAAAACCAACCATAGTCAAAAATATTTAGCCTTCTAAGATTTGTAAAGATATTAGTAAGAATTCTTCTTTGCATCCTCACCTTTCTCTTAAACTCGTCAGCTGTGGTTTGTCCTGCTTTTTCAACTGCAATTGCTTTTGGATTGTAAAGGGCCCTTTTGTGGTTAAGGCCGGCGTATAAAGGTAATTCATAGTCGTGGCTATTTACCAGGTCTATGTGCCTATAATCGGCCTTTCTAACGGCATAAATTGCTCCATTGCCATTTACAATAGTCTTTATATTTGACTCGATTTTTCTTAATTTAAGTTCGAAATTCCAGTAAGTATTTTCTGCCACAGCAGATGATACATCAACATCTTCCATATAGATTAGGGACCCGCAAACATATTCAATGTCATCAGCAGTAAAATATGAAACGAGTTCGTCAATGGCATCTCGTTTAAACATAGAATTAGCATCTGAAAATACAATAATTTCGCCCTTAGCAGCTTCAACCGCCTCATTTTGGGCGTTGGTCTTGCCAAGGTGGTTAACTACTGTATTTACCTTGATGTCGTAATCTGGATGGTCTTTTATAAATTTTTCACAAATCTCAACTGTCCTGTCATTAGAAGCGTCATTTGCAATAATGACCTCATAGGAAGGATAGTCAGTTTGTATGATGTTTTCTAGCTTTTTTTCAATTACATCTTCTTCATTGTAGGCAGAAATTATCACAGAAACGAAAGGCTTATATGTATAATCCTGGTCGTTTTCCCTTTTGATAAACTTTTCTAAAATGAGAAGCACTATTGGATAGCCTATCATTGCGTAAAATAAGGCAAATCCTGATAAGTAAAATAAAAATTTCATCTCTTCTCTCCTATCTTATTATTATATTATAAAATGCATTGACTTTTCAAGAAAAAGACCAGAAATATTGTTATTTTTGCAAAAAAAAATATAATAAGGCTAAATATTTGGATTTTATCCAGAAAATCAGGAAAAAGAGGAAAGTATGACCATAGAATTAGACATCTTACAAAGCCTGGGACTCGCCATTTTTGCCCTTATCCTAGGCAATTTCTTAAAAGATAGATTTAGTTTTTTAAGAACTTTTTTTATACCTAGCCCTGTTATTGGTGGCCTAATAATTTCAATTTTGGTTTTGATTTTAGAAAAAAGCGGAATTGCAAAGCTTGAATTTGACAAAATCCTCCAAGATTTCTTCATGAATATATTTTTCACAGCCATAGGTCTTTCAGCATCCTTTGCCATGCTCAAAAAATCAGGATCTCTTGGAATAAAACTTGCAATAGCAATTATAATCCTTCTACCCCTCCAGAACATAATTGGGGTTAGCCTTGCCAAAGTCCTTGGCATCAACCCCCTTCACGGCATTGCCATGGGATCAACTTCAATGACTGGTGGGATTGGTTCTGCCATAAGTTTTGGTAAAATCATGGAAGAAATGGGAGCCGAATCAAATATTACAATAGGAGTCGCCGCCGCAACCTTTGGCCTTTTGGCAGGATCTCTTGTGGGTGGTCCTACAGCCAGACGTTTGATCAGCAAAAATAAACTTGTAACTAAGGGATCTCTTTCAAAGGAAAATAAGTTTGATATAAAAAGTTTAACCAACCAGAAAACCCTGACTAAGGCCATTATCATTATCGGTCTAGCTGCCTTTCTCGGTACTTTTATCAACAAAATCCTGGCTAAAACCGGCGTAAATTTCCCTTACTATGTGGGCTGCCAATTTGGAGGCCTCATTGTGAGAAATATCTACGATTCCCTCAAAAAACCACTCGATATGGATAATATCGACCTAGTGGGAAATATTTCCCTAAGCCTATTTTTATCCCTAGCCCTTATTAATTTAAATATTTCGGCAATTTTAGGTCTTGCTGGACCTATGCTTATCATTTTAATTGCCCAGGCAATTTTTATAGCTCTTTATACCAGCCTTGTGACCTTTAATATCTTAGGTCGTGACTACGATGCTGCTGTTATGGTGGCAGGCCACTGCGGGGTTGGCCTTGGTCAAACTCCAAATGCCATGGCAAATATGGAGGCTATTATCGAGGAAAAAGGCCCAGCAGACCTGGCGATGTTTATCTTCCCAATAGTTCTCGCCATCGCAGTTAATTTTACAAATCCAATAGTAATAACATTTTTTATAAATCATTTTGCCTAAAGAAAAGACTGAAATTTCAAATTTCAGTCTTCTTTATTTGCAGGATTTTCTATAATATTTTCTGCTTCATTATATTTTTCATCTTCGGTTAATTCTTGATCTTCATTTAAGTAAAATTTAATCATTTCCTTAAGATTATCATTTAAATCTTCTTTTCCTAGGTCAAAGTCTGATTTAAAACTTAAATCTATGGTCATTGCCCTTAGCATATTTACCTGGCTAATGCCATGCTCAAGACCTCTTTTTTCAGTGAGCTTAGCATCTCTTTCGTAGGCTGGAAGGAGGTCTTCAAAAGTCTTATCAACCAAGGTCTTCTCGTCAGTTTCTCCCATAACTTCAATAATTAGCTTGAATAACTCTCTGTAGGAAATCTTTGAAGTTGAAACTGCGTAGGTCTTCTTATCACCTTCTAGCTCAAGGGCGTAAATCGCTGCCTTAGCTAGGGACTCAGCTGATATTAAAGGAATTACTCCAGCTGTGACCGGTATTTTATCATTAACGCTAGCAAGGTTAATTAAGGCTCCGAGTATTGATTTATCAGTCTTTCCTATTACAAGGCCTGGCCTTAGGACAGATACATTCATAAAAGGTTCGCCCTCAAAATTTGCGATCATTTCTTGCATGAGCCTAGTTTGGATATAAGGCTCTTTGTGGTAGGAATTTTTCCTTAGGACTTCATTTTTTTCACCTATCTCTGTCCTATAATCTCCCAATATAAGGAAGTTTTTGATACCAGCCTTTTTGGCAAGTCTTGCAACTCTGCCAGTTGGGAGAACATTTTTTTCATAGAAAAATTTTCCAGCAGGTTTTCTTGGCACAGTCAAATCAGAAACCCCACCTGCATAGATAAAGCTATCGCAATCTTCCATCAGGCTAATGGCCTCACCATCAGAAAGGGCAAAAAAATCTGCTAATATAAATTCAAGATTCTTTGTATTTTCAAATTCTCTTGGCTTGATGAGATCTACTGCCTTAACCGCATAGCCAAGGCCCAGGGCATGGCTAATTGTGGTTTTCCCAAAAAGATTTGCCCCACCTAGGATAAATATTTTTCTGACATTTTTCATAGATTAAAACCTTATATCGAAGTATTTTTCAACAGCTGAGTGTTGGGTGCCGTATTTTATCTCTTCCTTTGCTTCCTCACCCTTGATAATTTCCACAAGTCTAAGGGCTAGATAGTTTGTCACAGCAGCTCCCCTGCCTGTGGTGATGTTCCCATCTGTCACAACTATTTCATCGTCAATGTACTGGCCAATGTTTTTAAGTTCTGCTTTTATAGTTGGGAAGGAAGTCGCTTTTTTATTTGCTAAAACTCCTGCCCTATCAAGGACAATTGGGCCTGCACAAATAGCTGCTATTAATTTATTTGCCTTATCAAAATCTTTTACAATTTCAATAACTTTTTCATTATCTCTAAGACTTTCCGCACCAGCAGTACCGCCTGGTATGTAGACTCCGTCATAGTCCGCTGGATTTATCTCTTCTAGGAGAAAGTCAGCTTGGTAGTTAACTCCATGACTGGTTCTTAGTTTTTTTGAGCCAGTGGTTGAAACCATGTCAATTTCAATTCCTGCCCTTCTAAGATAGTCCACAACTGTAAGTAGTTCTATTGTTTCATTGCCGTCTGCAAGTAATTCTAATATCTTCATAAAATCCTTCTTTCATAAGACTCTTTTCTATTATTATATACATTTTCTAGCAAAAAAGCTATGGTCCAGGGGACCACAGCTTAGATTTTTCTTTATATTACCTATTTAATAGAATTTATCCTTGATTTCTTTAACTATGTTTTCTACATTAAAACCAAGTTTTTTAGCAACATCCCCACCTGGACCTGATATACCAAATCTATCTATTGAGATGCTTAGGCCGTCAAGACCTGTGAAAGCTCCCCAACCAAAGGAAGTTCCCATTTCTATAGAAACCCTATTTCTAATTGCAGATGGCAATATTTTCTCTCTGTAATCTGCATCTTGTTCTTTGAATAATTCCATAGATGGCATTGATACTACTCTTACAGCCTTGCCTTCTTTTTCTAAAACTTCTGCAGCTTCAAGACCAAGGGCTACTTCTGATCCTGTTGCAATTAGGATTAGTTCTGGATTTTCACTATCTTTTATGATATAGGCACCCTTGTCAATTGACTCAAGCCCTTCTGTTTCCTTAAGATTTGGCACATTTTGACGTGTAAGGGCAATGACTACTGGCCTATCCTTGCTTTCAAGAGCGACCTTCCAAGCAAGTCTGGTTTCGTTTGCGTCTGCCGGTCTAATAACCACAGTATTTGGTATAGCCCTAAGCATTGCAAGTTGCTCGATTGGTTCGTGGGTTGGGCCGTCTTCACCAACTGCCACAGAATCGTGGGTCATCACATAAGAAAGTGGCAAGTGTGAAAGAGCTGAAAGCCTAACTGCAGCCTTGAGATAATCAGCAAATACAAAGAATGTTGACACATGGTGGAAGGTTCCGCCGTGGGCCATAATTCCGTTACCAATAGCTGCCATAGCAAATTCACGAACACCATACCAAATATTTCTGCCTTCTGGAGATTCGTCTCTAAAGGCCTTGGAATCTTTGATATTTGTCTTATTTGATGAGAAAAGATCAGCCGATCCTCCCCAAATATTTCTAGAAACTTTGGCTAAATCTTGTAAGATTTCACCACCTGAAGCACGAGTCGCAAGAGCCTTATCTTCGTGGGAATATTTTCTAACTTGGTCAAGGAAATTTTCTGGTAATTCTCTGTTGATTCCAGCCATTAATTCCTTATAGTCTTCTGGATATTTTTCACCATATTCTTTCATAAGGCCATCCCAAGCGTCGTTGGCTTCTTTGCCACGTTTTCCAATGCCATTTTCGAAAGTTTGGTAAATGTCATCTGAGATTACAAAATCTTCAGCATTCCAGTCATAGGCTTTTTTAACTGTTTCAAAGTCTTCAGCTCCTATTGGTGCACCGTGAACCTTGTTAGTTCCTTGGTTTACAGAGCCAAAACCAATCACAGTTTTAACTTCTATTAAGGTTGGCTTGTCATTTTCTTTGGCCTTTTCGATTGCAGAAAGGATTGCTTCTAAGTCTTCCCCATCTTCGACCCTGTCATAGGCCCAATTTTGGGCAAGGACCCTGTCTTTTACAGATTCAGAAAAAGATGTATCAAGATCGCCGTCAAGGCAAATGTCGTTTGAATCATGAAGGATAATTAGCTTGTCAAGTGTCAAATGACCTGCAAGGCTCATTGCCTCATAGGAAACGCCCTCCATAAGGTCGCCATCACCGCAAAGAACGTAGGTGTAGTGGTCGATTGGTTTTAAATCTTCCTTATTATAAAGAGCAGCCAAATGCTTTTCAGCTGCAGCAAGACCTACAGCCTGGGCTATACCTTGGCCAAGTGGGCCTGTTGTAACCTCAACACCAGGAGTCATCCCAACTTCTGGGTGACCTGGAGTAATAGATCCGATTTGCCTAAAGTTTTTTAAATCATCCATAGAAATGTCATAACCAGACAAATGAAGAAGTGAATAAAGCATAGCAGATCCATGACCAGCAGATAAAACAAACCTATCCCTGTCAAAAAAGCAAGGATTTTTAGGATTTGCCTTTAAAACCTTGTTAAATAAGGCATAAGCCATAGGACTAGCCCCCATAGGAAGGCCAGGGTGGCCAGAATTAGCCTTTTCTATTTGAGCAACGGAAAGGGTTCTAACGGCATTAACCGCCTTAAAATCATCTTTGTTAAACATTAAATCTCCTTTGATAACAAATTTTTTCCAAGAAAACGTTAGTAAATTTCAAGCCTATTATACTCTTATAAGACACTTATTCCAAACGTAAAAGTTAGCAAAAAATTAACAAAAATAAAAAAATATATTCTGCTATTAATCTGGAATCTATAAGATTTGTTTGTATTGTAGGAGAAAAAAATCCCTTAGAATATTCTGGTCCCTAATTCATAAGAACCCTCGTCATTCCTCTCCAACTGCCGAGGGTCATGCTCGCTCCTTCTATCGGGATGACATCTAGTAAATTAAAATATTTTATTATAGCCAATTGCTTATATAGCAATGTTTAACAAATCCAAACGAACCTGATAAATATAATATTTACATAAGTGAAAATCTTGAGACCAAAAATTTTGTAAATGAAGAAGGCGTAAAGAAAATCTCACTGACAGCTACCTAAAAATTAAAATGTAATAAATACTGTTACCTAGAATTAAAAGCACAACACAAGTCTGACTAGATTGAGATTTTTAGCCGACTGAATGTCAAAAAAGTTAGAAAATAGTTCAGCATAAACAGCGGAACTGCTATATCAATAGTTTGCCAAAGGCAAACACCTTATCCCCCGAGAGGGGTCGCCCGGAGGGTGTAACGGAAGGGGTTTTAAAGGGGACCCGATGAGGGAACGTGCGAAACGTTCCCTTGGGGTCCCCTTTATTCCGAAGATTCAACTGTAACAAATATTTAATCATCTATTTACTTACAAAATAAAGTAAATTATCTTGGATAATAAAACAAAAAACTCTCCCCCAAACCTACTTGGCGGTAGATTGAGAGAGAGTTTTTCTACTTTGTATTACAAAGTAGTCTTGTTAATTAACCTTTTTTATAACAGAAGATTTCAAATATAATGACCCAAAGCCTTCCACCTTGGCGTCTATATCGTGGCCATTTACTGGATTTTCCAAAATTTTTATGTTAGTCACCTTGGCACCTTGCTTTATTGTTTCAGATCCTAATTTCAAATCCTTTACAACACTTGCATTGTCGCCATCTTCTAGAATGTTGCCTACAGCATCTCTGGTAACTTTAGCCTTTTCTACGGCCTCTTCTTCCTTGTCGGACCATTCGTGGAAGCAAATCGGACAGACATAGATATGTCCGTCTTTATAGGTATAATTTTCACCACAAGATGGGCATTTAGGTAAATCTGTCATTTTTTCCTCCTACTTTCTTAATTCTTTTACTAAGTTTGAAACAAATTTGAAATTTGGGTCCTTGCTATCAACGGCCAGGTCAAATAGAACTAGCTCTGTATTTACAAGGACAGCTCCCATATCTCTTAGGGATTTTCTGGCAATTTTCTTAAGCTCATCAGAATAAGACGAAATCGCATCATCAACGTAAAATACATCAAGGCCCATATCTAAAAGGCTTCTAATGGTTTGATAGATACAAATGTGGCCTTCTGCCCCTGTCACAAAGACTTTTTCGATTTTATTTTCCTTGATAAATTCGTAAACTTCTGGAGTTAGGGCGTTGAAACTTGTCTTTGCAAATATCTTATCCCCTTCAATTTCTGCCAAAATTTCCTCATCAGACCTGCCAAGGCCCTTTGGATATTGCTCTGTTGCAAGAACAGCCATACCGTACTTTTTAAAAGCCTTGATAAGGCCGACAGTATTTCTGGTTGTCCTCTCGCCCTTTTCCATGGTTACCATGAGCTTTGGCTGAATATCAACTACCAAAAGTAGTGACCTATCCTTAGCTGTATAGGTTCCGTCTTCGCTAAGTGCATTTGTAAAAAATCTCTTATCTATTCTTCTTTCCATAAATCCCCCTGTCTATAATTTTTATCTTTCATTATTTTATCAATGCTGGTTAAAATCTTAGCCTTGTTTTTAGACCAGATTGGAAAGGCGATTTTATCATTTATCCCATCGCCTGTCAATCTATTTATGACAATCTCTGGTCTTAGTTTCCTAAGAATCTCTACCACTATTTTAACATATTCATCCATATCCATACCATAAGTGAGCTTATTTTCCTGGTAAAACTTTTCTAACTTGGAATTTTCCTCTACATAGAGGTTATGGATTTTAATCCCCCATGGCGCTGCTTCATTTATATAGGAAATAGTCTTAATATAATCATCATAGCCTTCAAAGGGTAGACCCACAATCATGTGGACTAGAACTTTGATTCCCCTAGCCTTTAGTTTCTTAAGGCCAGAGTCAAACGTCACATGGTCGTAACCCCTATTTATCAATGCAAGGGTCCTATCATTTACACTTTGCATACCAAGCTCAACTATGAGAAAATATTTGTTATTGATTTCTTCTAATAAATCAAGGACTTGATCAGACAAACAATCCGCCCTGGTCGCTATGGCAAGGCCTATTATATCATCATCTCTCAAAGCCTCATAATAGAGTTTTCTAAGCCTTGAAAGATCTCCATATGTGTTGGTAAAATTTTGAAAATATCCAAGATAGGCCTCTGGTCTTCCCTCTTTTGAGAGCCTCGCCTTTTGGTGAGAAATTTGTTCTCTAATTGATTTTTTCCCAAAAGTCCATTCACCAGAGCCTGCCTCTGAGCAAAAAATACAGCCTTCTTTAGATATAGTTCCATCCCTATTTGGACAGGTAAAACCGCCATCTAAGGGCAATTTGATGATTTTTTTATTAAATTTTTCCTTCATATAGGAATCAAAATCCCTGTAGCGTTTCTTGTTAATTTCTATCCTCATAGGATAAATATACCCCTTAAAGGTCCAAAAATCCCTAAAATAAAAGACCCTACGGGTGTAGAGCCTTTTACTTTATACATTTTATAAAATATTAATCACAGCAAGATTTCTTATCCTCGCTAGAACAAGCTGAGCATTCTCCACATCCGCATGAGTCACTTTTCTTTACAAATTTAGTATATACTATATAAGTACAAATTGCTAGTATGACTACTAGGAGAATCCATGATTGTAAGTTCATTATTTCCTTCTTTCTCTATGGAGAAATATTTCTCCTCTTATGCTAAAGACTTATCGTATTCGATATTCTTTCTTACGTATGGTTTTCTAATAACCATGTAGATGAAGAATATTAGAGCTACTATTCCAAGTACTGTGCCTATTCCAAATTTACCATAAGCAAAGAAGCTTGCTAGTTGGTAGAAGATGAAGCTTACTATATAGGCAAAGCCCATTTGATAAGCAATAGTGATTGCTGTCCACTTATTGTCATCCATTTCTGTCTTGATAGCACCTACTGCTGCAAAACATGGCATGCAAAGCATGTTAAATAGTAAGAATGAATAACCTGCAACTGGTGTTCCTATTGCAGCGCCGAAAGCTTGAAGCAATTCTGGTGTATCTTCTGCAACATCACTACCAAGGCCTAAAACAACGCCCATTGTAGAAACTACGTTCTCTTTTGCAACGAATCCTGAAATTGTTGCAACTGTAGATTGCCAGCTTCCAAATCCTATTGGCCTAAAGATAACACCGATTACAGAACCTAATACAGCTATGATTGATCCTTCTGAGTTTTCTTCAATCAATTGTAATCTGAAGTTAAAGTTTGTTAAGAACCAAATTATGATAGATGATAGGAAGATTATTGTTCCTGCTCTCTTAACATAGGCCTTAGACTTGTTATAAACGTCAGTTAAAACTGATTTTACTCTTGGTGCGTGGTATGGAGGAAGCTCCATGATAAATGGTGCTGGTTCATCAGCAAGTTGTTTAAATTTCTTTAAGATAATACCAGAAAATACAATTGAAGCTATACCAATCGCATAGAATGAGAATGATACTAAGGCTCGATGTTCTGGGAAAAATGCACCTACGATTAGGGCAATTACTGGTAATTTTGCTGAACAAGGCATGAAAGTAGCTGTCATGATTGTAATCTTTCTATCTCTTTCATTTTCGATTGTTCTTGATGCTTGGACACCTGGTACACCACATCCTGTTGCAACCATGGCTGGGATGAATGATTTACCTGATAGACCAAATCTTCTGAAAAGTCTGTCCATGATGAAGGCAACCCTTGCCATATAACCTATATCTTCAAGTATTGATAATAGAGCAAATAGAACCATCATTTGTGGTAAGAATCCAAGTACTGCTCCCACACCTGCAAGTGCACCGTCAGTAACTAATGATTGGAGAACTGGGTTTATATTAGCTCCTTCCATCCAAGCACCAACTGCTGGTGTAAGTGTATCTTCAAAGAAGCCGTTAACTGCATCAGTACCCATAGTTCCTGGTGAATGTTCATAAACTGCACCGAAAAATACCAAAAACATTACAAGGGCAAAGATTGGTAGACCTAAGATTCTACTAGTTACAATCTTATCAACCTTATCTGTTATAGATGGTTTTACAGGAGCCTTCACTAGAACCTTCTCAGAAAGTTCAGCTAAATTCTCATACCTACCTGTAGTAATGATTGACTCGCAATCATCGTCTTCTTTTGCTTCAAAATCGTATCTAATTTTTTCGATTTTTGCTAAAATATCACTAGGAATTGTGATGTGGTTCATTGATTCATCATCATTTTCAAAAGCCTTTATTGCATAATACCTAGAAAAATCTTGGCCAACTATTGGTTTTAAGTCTTCTGAAATTGCTCCTAAAGCTTCTTCAAGTTCATCATCGAAAACCATAGTATTTGGTTTTTCTCCGCCCTTTACAAGCTCTAAGACTTTTTTGATTAATTCGTCAATACCTTTTTCCCTAGCTGCTATAGTTTCGACTATAGGCGCATTTATTTCCTTAGATAAAGCATCAACATCAATTTGATCTCCCTTGCTTCTAACTATATCCATCATGTTTAGGGATATAAGCATTGGAATACCAAGCTCTGATAATTGGCTTGTAAGGTATAGGTTTCTTACCAAGTTTGATCCGTCAACTAGGTTGATGATTAAATCTGGTTTTTCGTTAAGGAGGTATTCCCTAGAAACAACTTCTTCCATAGTATATGGAGATAGGGAATAAATTCCTGGTAAGTCTTCAATAATAATGTCTTTGTGGCCTTTTAAAAGACCTTCCTTTTTATCTACGGTAACACCTGGCCAGTTACCTACCCTTTGATTTGAGCCTGTTAGGGCGTTGAAAAGGGTGGTTTTCCCTGAGTTAGGGTTACCTGCTAAAGCTACTCTAAATGTCATATCTTTTCCACACTTATATTCTTTGCGTCATCTTTTCTGATGCTTAGTTCGTATCCTCTTAAATTAATTTGTATAGGGTCTCCTAAAGGAGCTACTTTTCTAATATAGATTTCAGTATTTTTTGTAATACCCATATCCATAATTCTCCTCTTGGTAGGGCCATCTCCGCCCACCTTGGTTACCCTAACAGTGCTTTTTATAGGCACTTCATTCAAAAAACTCATTATTGAACCTCTCTAACTATAATTTTTTTTGCCAAATCTTTGTTTAGAGCGAACCTATTATCATCAATAGAAAATATGTAATTAACTCCGTCAAAGCTTTGTACCTTAATTTGTCGTCCCTTGCCAAAACCTAGGTTTTGCAAGTGTTTGATGACTTTATCGTCACCTTTTATTTTGATGACCTCGACTAAGTCACCAATACTACATAATGTGATAGGCATAAAATCTCCTTTCCACACATATATATGTAAATCGAGTCAAAACCTCTCTTTATAGCTATATGATATCATAGGGGATAATGAATATCAATACTATTTGATAATAATTATTGTTATATTTTGGCAATCTCTTTTCATATACTGCTGGAAAGCGTTCTATAATATAATTATTTTAATTTTTTAAACAATTTTTGATATAATATTGGTAGCAAGCACTCAAAAAAAGGAGGGAAATATGTATTTTTTTGTAAATGATTATAACTCAATATGCTATCCTCAAATCCTCGATGCCCTAAAAGAAGCCATAGACGAAAAAAATCCTGGATACGGGACAGATCCCCATAGCGAAAATGCCAGAAAACTCATAAAAAAAGCCCTAGGAGATGAAAATGTAGACATTTACTTACTCCCAGGAGGTACAGGAGCAAATATAATTGGGGCTGCAGCTGGCATGCGCCAACAAGATTCAATCCTTTCCGCCAATACAGGCCACATTGAGGGTCACGAAGCAGGATCTATCGAAGCGACTGGCCTTAAAATCGAACTAATCGACACAGAAGACGGCAAACTTTCCAGAGAGTCCATAGAAAATTGCCATAAAAAATTCACAACCGAATACATGACAGTTCCTAAAAAGGTCTACATTTCAAACACCACAGAAGTAGGCACTCTCTATAAGAAAAAAGACCTCGAAGAAATCTGCGCCTATTGCAAGGCAAATGACCTCTATCTTTTCATAGACGGGGCAAGAATGGCAGCCGCCCTCGCATCAGAAAAATGCGACTACGGCCTAAAAGATTTGACCAAGCTTTGTGACATCTTTTATCTTGGCGGGACCAAGGCAGGCCTCTTATTTGGCGAAGCCCTAGTGGTAGTAAATGACGAATTAAAAAAAGATATGAATAACCTCATCAAACAAAAAGGAACCATGCTCGCCAAAGGCTTCATTTCTGGAATTATGTGGGAGACAGTCTTTAAAGACCAAGACTTTTACCTAAAAGGATCCAAAAAAGCCTACCAAATGGCAAAAATTTTAGCGGATGGCCTTGATGAAAAAGGCTACGACCTGGCCTATCCTTTCGAATCCAACCAAATTTTTGTAATTTTGGATGACAACCAACTTGAAAAATGGCAAAAAATCGCACAATTTGAAATAACCGGAGAAAAAGAAGACAAAAAAATTATAAGACTTGTAACTACTTTCAGAACAAAAGAAGAGGAAATCAAGGGATTTTTGGAAGAAATTTAGCTTTATAATATATAATAAGCCCTTCCTTTGTAAAGATAAAATTTATAGAAATAAAAAAACGGTAATAATGACCTAAAAACCAAAATCCGGGATGCGGATGGAGGAATTCAGGTCAAAAATACCGTTTTTTGTTTATTCTTATTTATTTACTATTAGAAAATAGGCAAAGACCACTACTGCAAGGATTATCCTGTAGATTCCAAATGGGATGAAGTCGTGTTTTTTGACGTAGGCTAGGAATTTCTTGATTACTACAAAGGCTACTATAAAGGATAGGACCATGCCGATTAGGATTAAGAACCATTGGTTTCCCGAAAATCCTCCTAGGTTTTTGACGAGTTTTAAAAGTGTCGCTCCTAGCATGGTTGGGATGGCTAGGAAGAAGGAAAATTCTGCAGCGGCAGGCCTAGATAAGCCTAGGACCATGGCGCCGATGATTGTGGCGGCTGATCTTGATGTGCCTGGAACCATGGCCAAGCATTGGAAAAATCCTATCATCAATATTGTTGTGTATGGGACGTCTGCCAAAGATTCGTATTTGATATTTTTATTTCTCTTTTCAACGAAAATTATTATTAGACCCCAGACAAGGAGCATGGCTGCTACGGTCATTGGATTAAAAAGGTATTGGTCAATCAAATCGTCAAATAAGAGGCCTAGGACCATGGCTGGAAGGACTCCTACAATGACTTTTAGCCACAAGTTAATGGTTTTCTTATCTGGGTGGCTTAGGATAAAATATGCCTTTGACTGACGGTTTAATTCTTCGTAATTTTTTGGAAGTCTAATCTTTGATTTTGTCCAAGGGTTGAGCCTTTCAAAGTAAAGGACAACTACAGATAGGATGGCTCCTAGCTGGATGATTACGTTAAAGGCGTTTGAAAAGCCTTCTGGTTCGAGTTTTACAAATTGGTTTACAAGGATAAGGTGGCCTGTTGATGAAACGGGCAAAAATTCTGTAACCCCTTCTACTATAGAAAGGATTAGTACCTTGATTAGGTCTATTATCATTTAAATTCCTCCATGAATGAGTGTTTTTCGCCCTTTATTTGGTAGGCTAGGACCATGTCGCAGTTGACATTTTCTGATGATCTTAGGATAGACATTTCCACATTTGGATTATCCTTCCTAATGTCTGCTATAAGTTCTTTAACCTTTTTTCTGGTGTGGGATTCGCTTGATTTGGTGACTGTACAGGCACAATCGAGGGCCCTTAATTCCGCAAAGTCCCTCCACCTGATGATGTCATCTTCCCTCAGGTAATAAAGAGGTCTGATTAAGAGCATGTCATCAAAATTTTGGGCGGTAAGTTTTGGCTTCATAGTCTTGTAATTGCCCGCATAGAGGACGTTGATCATGATAGTTTCGATTACGTCGTTTAGGTGGTGGCCAAGGGCTAATTTGTTACAACCAAGTTCCTTTGCCTTGGCATAGAGAAAGCCCCTCCTCATCCTCGCGCAAAGATAGCAAGGATTGCCCCCATCGGCCAAGGTCTCTGAAATATCAAAGACTCTAGAGTCGTAAATCTTGGCTGGGATTTTAAGATAGGCGAGATTTTCTTTTAGTAAATTCAAATTTTCTTCGTCGTAGCCAGGGTTCATGCATAGGTATTCTACGTCAAATTTGACCGGTGAATGTTTGTGAAGTTCCTCGATAAGTTTGGCTAAGATTAGTGAATCCTTGCCACCAGATATGGCAACTCCTACCTTATCACCTTCTTCGATTAAATTAAATTCCTTGACCGCTTTGATAAAGGGCGACCAAAGCTCTTTTCTATATTTTTTTATAAGTGATTTTTCAATTTCTTTTATGTCTGTCATAGTATTATTTTCCTTGATGGTTCGTATCTTTTGGACACTTCAAGCGATATATCCTTGTCGGTGTCAAGGCCTAGGCCTTTGAGATAGGTCTCGACTGTGATTTTGGATAATTCTTCGGTGTTGTTTGTGGTTGACAAATGGGAAAGAAAAACAGCTTCTCCCCTGCCTTCTAGGGCATCACCTAGGATTTCTGCGGCCTGGTCGTTTGACAAATGGCCCATCTTGCCCATGACCCTGAGTTTTAAATTGTAGGGATAAGGTCCAATTTTTAGGGCCTCAAGGTCGTGGTTGGCCTCTAGGTAATAAATATCAGACCCCTTGATTTGGTAGGCAATCTTATCGTCAATCACACCTGTATCTGTGAGCAGTGTAATTTTTTTGTTGCCTAAGTAAAGTATAAAACCTACCGGCTCGTTGGCGTCATGGTAGGTTGAAATCGGATAAATATCCATGGATTTAAAATTTAAAAACTCGTTGGACTTAAATTCTCCTATGAGCTCTTCCTTGAAATTCTTGGTCTTTGGAAGGATAGCCTTCCATGTCCCCCTGTTGGCATAAAGTGGGATTTTAAACCTCTTGGCAAGAACTGCCGCACCCTTGGCATGGTCGGCGTGCTCGTGGGTTAGGAAAATTCCGTCAAGTCTTGTTGCCGATTCGCCAACACTTTCGAGGAGTCTTTCGATTTGCCTGCCAGAAAAGCCAGCATCAACCAAAATTTTTGTCCCGTCATGTTCGATAAAAACTGAATTTCCAGAAGATCCTGACGATAAAACTACAAATTTAGTCATTAAAATATTCTCTCAAAAATTCTGCAATGGCAGGTGTGTCGTTGGTGCCGATTACGAAATCTGCGGCTTTTTTTGTAACTTCGCCAGCATTGCCCATAGCAACTCCGACTCCCACAGCCTTTAAGGATTTGACATCATTTGCCCCGTCGCCAAAATACATAATCTCATCCATTTTGATCTCAAGCATATCCGCAAATTCCGCTAGGGTTTCAGACTTACCAGCATCTTTGTTTAAGACTTCAATGATGGTTGGGTCATTTCTCATATACTTATAGTCTTCTTTGAAGTCATCCTTGTGTCTTTTTTCAAATTCATCAAGGGTTTTAATGTCACTTTCAAAACAAACCCTGGCCAAGTCGTCGTGGATGTCTTCCATGTTCTCATACCTAAGCCAAGGCATCCTCATCTTATACTTATCTATTAGGAAATATTTATTTGGCTTTCTTGCCTTGTTATAGAGGATGTCCCTAGTGTGGATAGTGACGTCAATCTTGTCGTCATCAAGCTTGGCAGCTATTTGCTGTGCTTGGTCTGGTGATAAAGTCTTTTTGATAAGGGCCTTGCCTGTGGCGTTTTGCCTGACAAAGGCACCTGTGCAGGTGATTGAATAATCATCAAAGTCCATAAGGCCCAGCTCTTCCCTTATCCAGTAAAAACCGTTAAAGGTCCTTCCTGTGCAAAGGACGATTTGGATTCCCTTTTTCTTTAAATCTTTAATTATTTCTTTGGTTTCTTCAAGGACTCTGAGATCCTCGGTAATAATTGTTCCGTCTATGTCAAATGCTATTAATTT
The DNA here is from genome assembly GCF_056590475.1 of Anaerococcus sp. C0059F3. Classification (NCBI taxonomy): domain Bacteria; kingdom Bacillati; phylum Bacillota; class Tissierellia; order Tissierellales; family Peptoniphilaceae; genus Anaerococcus; species Anaerococcus sp. C0059F3. Next base: position 75,658 of record NZ_JBWPWE010000006.1, on the reverse strand, counting down.
TATATCTTTTTTCATTAAATCCACTTTCTTTTTCTTCTCTCAAACTCCTATTATTTTACTAGTTTTAGGCCTATATTCAATTTAAAAAGGGACATAAAAACCACCCCAAGTTTGGGGTGGTCTGATATTTGAACATCGATATTTTACATAGTCTCGGCTTTATAAGATTTCTCCTCCCTCCGGTCGTCGAAAGGGCGCTGGGGGGTGACGAAATGTGTCAGGAAATTTCAACCGAACATTTCCCTTCTTGTTTTAAAAGTTTTGTCTACTTGATTTCAGCCTTTACAGCTTTTGCTACTGCATCTGCAACGCCTTCTTCGAAAGCACCTGGAATTACGTAGTCGGCTGATAGTTTTTCTTCGCTTACAAGATTTGCAAGAGCCTTTGCTGCGGCAAGTTTCATGGAGTCTGTGATTTCTTCTGCGTGGGCATCTAGAGCACCTCTGAAAATACCTGGGAAGGCTAGGACGTTGTTGATTTGGTTAGGGAAATCTGACCTACCTGTGGCAACAACCGCAGCACCTGCTTCCTTGGCGAGGGCTGGATCGATTTCAGGCACTGGATTTGCCATGGCAAAGACAATTGGATCAGCCGCCATATTTTTTATGTCAGCCTCGTCAATAACACCTGGGGCAGAAACTCCAACAAAAACATCGCATCCCTTGATGGCTTCTTTGAGGCTGCCAACAAGGTTGTCTTTGTTGGTTATCTTTGCAAGCTCGGCCTTAACAGGGTTTGAGCCTTCAAGGTGGGTTTTGTTGATTGTGCCTTTTGAATCACAGGCGATGATATTTTTAACTCCTAAATCTAGAAGAAGTTTGGTGATAGAATAGCCTGCCGCACCTGCTCCAGAAATTATTACTTTGATGTCACTTACCTTTTTATTTACAATCTTTAGGGCATTTATCAAAGCTGCCACAGTTACAATGGCTGTGCCGTGTTGGTCGTCGTGGAAGACTGGAATATCAAGGATTTCCTTGAGTTTGTTTTCTATATAAACGCACCTTGGTGAAGAAATGTCTTCGAGATTGATCCCTCCAAAACCTGGGGCAATATTTTTAACTGTCTCTATGATTTGGTCGGCATCTTGGGTGTCAAGAACGATTGGTACTGCATTTACATCGCCAAATTCCTTAAAAAGTACAGCCTTACCCTCCATAACTGGCATGGCTGCCTTTGGTCCGATATTGCCAAGGCCAAGAACAGCTGAACCGTCAGAAACAACTGCGATTGTGTTTGCCTTTGAGGTGTAGACATAGGCCTTGGCTTCATCTTCGTGGATTTTCCTGCAAGGCTCTGCCACGCCTGGTGTGTAGGCGTAGGTTAGGTCTTCTGCATTTAAGACCTTTGCCTTAACCTCTGTTGCAACCTTGCCCTGCCATTCTTCATGTTTTTTGAGTGCTATTTGATAAACGTCCATAAGATTTCCTCCCTATCTATAAAATCCTTTTCTTCCCTAATTATAACATAGATTTGTGAAAAATTATATGAAATATTTAACAAGACGAATAATTCCTGGTAGGAAATGAATTATTGAATAAAAAGTCCTCCCTGCTTTACACGCAAGGAGGAAATTAGAATTTTATTTAAATATAAACATGGAAACTAGAGAAAAGATAAGGATGGCAAAGGTTATAATTAATATAAACTTTCCCAAAGGCCTACCTATATTAATTGTATAGCCAACTCCCACTCTTTTTGGCACAAAAATTGCTGGATCATCGGGATTATTATAAAAACCAGCTCCCAAAATCCAATACTTGTCATCTTCTTCAAAGGAAAAATCTTCCATCTTATCAAGTCTTGAACCGTCAGTGCCGACCTTGATTCCAAGGTAAATCACACCACCGATTGATAATATTATTGTAAGACCAGTTAAGATATACAAAGGTAGGCTAATATTTTTTAGGGCTAGGAAATTAACTCCGATTTCAAAAAGCAAGGTCATTACAAAGGCATTTAGACCTAAGTAATAGGTCCAAGCTTTCTTGGCTTTTCTATTATTAGCAAGAGATTTTTCTGGATTTTCCTTTGAGATTCTTGGTCTCACCTTGATAACCATAAGGTTTATAAAATAAAACATCAAAAGCATTGCGGCACTTATTAGGCTTGGATAAAAGACATTGAGGTAGGTTTTATCCCTCATATCTGTAACATTTCCTTCAAAATCAGTGTGCATAATGATTTTATCGGCAATTTTATCGTAGTTTATAAACAAAAATAAGCTTACTCCTATTATTAATAAAAGAGATGCTCCGTAGGCAATGGCCATTATTTTCCTTAAGTCTGCCTTGCCTTCATTGTTGTCGATAGCGATGATTTTCCTCTTGTCTTGGCTTAGCCCCTGTGTCATATTTTTGAGATTTTTATTATAAATTATTAGAGGTACAGACAAAAGGGCAATACTTATAAAAAAGATGAGTGTAATTATGCCAACTGACTCTGTAAGGTAGGAGGCAAAATACTGGACAAGACCAAGAAAAATTGTCAAAGTCAGAGTCATTATCTTATAATCTATCAGAATTTGCTTCATTGTTTCTGTCTCTCCTACATCTTTTGGGACAGAAACTCCAAGTGTGTAGCCTTTTTTAGAAAAAGTCTGGACAAAGACCTGAATTATACCAACCATTACAAGGACAAATGTATAATTTATTGCTATAAATCTTGCTTCAGTCATTTTTATTCTCCCATTTTTTATTAATATTAGATATAAATTCTTCCTCGCTAAGGCCCTTTAGCCTGGCAATAGCAATTAAAAGGTCAAGCTCTGATGCCATTTCCTCACTGTCAAAATCTTTCATAGGATGATTTTCCCCACTAACCAAACTTCCAAACCTACGATCCATGGTTAAGACACCGTCGGCCTCCAAAAGCTTGTAGGCCTTGTTTACAGTGTGGAGATTAATCCCAATATTTTCCGCCATCTCCCTTACAGAAGGTAGTTTGTCACCTGGCTTTATTTGGCCCTTGGATAGACCTATAATTATCCCCCTTCTGATTTGCTCATAGATAGGCAAGTCAGATTTAAAATCAATTTCTAAAAACATGAGTCCTCCTTTGTCCTATATGTTATATATATTATATAACAATACTAGCAAGATGTAAATAGTTTTTTTAAAATTTTTTTATTTTTATAAAAATCGGATTACCTGACAAAGTTTAAAGGACTTTGTTAAAAAATTATGCGTTTTCTTGTTTCTGGGTTATAATATTGACGAGGTGAAAATATGAAATTAGGAATAATCGGTGCAGGAGCTGTAGGCTTTGCAGTTGGCTACACAGCAGCAAGAATGGGAATAGCTTCTGACATAAAATACAATGATATAATCGAAGAAAGGGCCAAGGCCCAAGCCATGGATATTGAAGATGCGTCAAGCTTCTACCCACATTATGTAAAAATGAGCTGGGGAGCCTACAAGGACATGGCAGACAGGGACATAATCGTAACCGCCACAGGCAGTCTTGACGGCATCCGCGACAGACTTGAAGAATACGAAATGTTCAAAGACGCCACAGAAGCCTATGTTAAGGAAATCGTGGCAGCTGGTTTTGATGGCATCTTCATAGTTGTGGGCAATCCTTGCGATTTAATGGCAGATCTTGTCTACAGGGCAAGTGGATTTCCAAAAGAAAGAGTCATAGGATCTGGTACAGCACTTGATACAACAAGGCTAAACACCACCCTTTGCAAGCTTTTAGAAATCGACCCAGCAGATGTAAGGGGAGTTGTACTTGGCGAACATGGCGAAAGCCAATTTGTAGCCTGGTCAAATATCTTTATCAATAACCTTCAATTTGACGAATACCTAAAACAAAATCCAGCAAGCTTTTCAAGAGATGACGTTGAAAACCTCGTAAGGGAAAGGGCTTGGAGGGTAATAGATGGCAAGGGCCACACCCAGTGCGGCATTGGAAATACAGTATGTTCCATGATAGACGCCATAGTAAACGACAAGAAAAAAGTAATACTAGTAGCAACCCTAATGGAAGGCATGTACGGCCTTAATGACATCTACCTATCCACCCCATGCGTCCTAGGCAAAAACGGCATGGAAAAAGCCATCGAACTAAAATTAACAGAAGAAGAACTAGAAAGACTAAAACATTCCGAAAAAGTTTTGAAGGCTAATAGGGAGAAATATAAGTAAAGTCAAAATCTACTAATGTTGAAAATCCACAAATAGTGGGTATATTAATAATACCATGAAATCAATTACTTTACATGGACTACCAAAAAAAGACGAGGATTGGGCCTCGTCTTTTTTATTGGCTAGTTATCATCATTAATCTTGTCGTTTAGCCATTTATACAAGTAGTTACCAAGTACTTGTACTGCAACGTCAAGAATGAAATCAATTACTCTCCACATGAACTCACCTCCTCTCATGCTAATGAGAGCGATGATAACATAATTATTATACTCTTTTAATTCCTATAATTTAAAATAAAGACAAATTATAACATTAAAAAACCAGGAGTTAATCTCCTGGTTTTTTCTCTCGCTTCGCTCGACCACTCAGCCTCTGCACCAGTCCTACCAACCATTTGTTACACAAATGGGGTTAGGGCTTCGCGTGGAGGCCGCTCCTTCAGCCGCGGTGGCTATCGAGCTAAAGCTCGACTGCTCCGCAGGGGCCCTCTAAGCGCCTCTCTTCTTTCTCACTTCGCTGCGAACCATTCCATGGAGGGTGCTCTACGGGCCGCACGGGCCTGCCTCTTAATACATTGGCATTTGTGGTGCTGCCATTGGTGGTTCTTCTTTTGGGATGTCTGCTACTGCGGCTTCTGTTGTTAGGATCATTCCTGCTACGCTTACTGCGTTTTGTAGGGCTGATCTGGTTACTTTTGTTGGTTCTACGATTCCTGCTTCGAACATGTTTACGAATTTATTTTCGTAGGCGTCGTAGCCTTCTTCTTTGTCGCTATTTTTAACCTTTTCTACTATTACAGATCCGTCAAGTCCTGCGTTTTCTACTATTTGTCTTAGTGGGGCTTCTAGGGCTCTTTCTATGATTAGGGCACCTGTCTTTTCGTCGCCTATTAGACTTTCTCTAAGTTCTTCTACCTTATCAATTGCTCCTACTAGGACTACTCCACCACCTGCTACAATTCCCTCTTCAACAGCCGCTCTGGTTGCTGATAGGGCGTCTTCAATTCTGTATTTTTTCTCTTGCATTTCTGTTTCTGTGGCTGCACCTACATTTATTACTGCAACACCACCTGCAAGTTTAGCAAGTCTTTCTTGAAGTTTTTCTTTTTCGTATTCGCTTTCTTCTTTGCCTGCTTGGTTTCTTATATTTTCAACTCTTTCAGCTAGGGCAGCCTTGTCGCCTTTGCCTTCTACGATTGTTGTATTATCTTTGTCTACTTTGACTTTTTTAGCAGATCCAAGCATGTCAATTGTAGCTTCCTTTAGGTCCATTCCTAGGTCTTCACTCACTACCTTGCCGCCTGTAAGGATGGCTATATCTTCAAGCATGGCCTTTCTTCTGTCGCCATAGCCTGGTGCTTTTACTGCTACTACGTTGAAGGTTCCTCTTAATTTGTTTAAGATAAGTGTTGTGAGGGCTTCGCCGTCTACATCGTCAGCTATGATTAGAAGTGGTCTTGATTCTTGAACGATTTGTTCTAGTAGTGGTAGGATTTCTTGGATGTTTGAAATCTTCTTATCTGTTAATAGAATGTATGGGTCTTCAAGTTCTGCTATCATCTTTTCATTGTCTGTTGCCATGTATGGTGATAGGTAGCCCTTGTCAAATTGCATACCTTCTACAAGATCAAGGTAAGTGTCAGTTGTCTTTGATTCTTCAACTGTAATTACTCCGTCGTTGCCAACTTTTTCCATAGCGTCAGCGATTAGCTTGCCTATGTTGTGATCTTGGGAAGAAATTGTTCCTACGTTTTCGATCGCTTGCTTGTCTTCAACTTCTTTTGAGTTTTCCTTGATATATTCAACTACAGTGTCTGTTGCTTTTTTAAGTCCCTTGTTTAAAACAATTGGGTTTGCACCTGCTGCAAGGTTCTTTAGGCCTTCCTTGATGATTGAGTGAGCGAGGACTGTAGCTGTTGTTGTACCGTCACCTGCTACGTCATTTGTTTTGGTTGCAACTTCTTTTACAAGTTGGGCTCCCATATTTTCAAATCTGTCTTCAAGTTCAATTTCACTTGCTATTGTAACACCGTCGTTTGTGATGGTTGGTGCACCGTAAGCCTTGTCAAGAACTACATTTCTGCCCTTTGGTCCAAGGGTTACCCTTACTGCATTTGCAAGTTTATCTATACCTCTTTCGAGACCGTCTCTAGCATCTGTACCGAATTTAATATCTTTTGCCATTTTTTCCTCCTTAACCTTCTACTACTGCCAAGATGTCGTTGTATTTAACTACGATAAATTCATCACCGTCAAGTTTAACATCTGTGCCAGCGTATTGTGAATAAATAACCTTATCGCCAACTTTTAGGTTGTCTTTTTTCTTTTCGTCATTTTCTATATCAGCGCTGATTGCAACTACTTCTGCGTATTGTGGTTTTTCTTGAGCGCTTTCTGGAAGGACAATTCCAGAAGCTGTAGTTTTTTCTGCTTCAGCTTTTTTTATAACAATTCTATCTCCGATTGGTTTTAAGTTCATATTATTTCCTCCTGTGAAAATAAAATAATGATAGCTTTTGTTAGCACTCATACTCTTTGACTGCTAACTCCTAGTTATAGTATACTAATAGGATTTATTTTTTCAAGAGTATTTTCGCTTAAGTCTTATTTATCCATGTAAAAGGCTAGTCTTTCAACTAATTTCACCACGTCTTTTTTATTTGTTGCGCAAAGGGCAATCCTTATTCCCTTGGCGGATGGGATGGTGAAGATATTTTCTTTTTCAAGTTTTTCTGTAATCTCAAAGGCTCTGGCACTTGGAACAAAAGCGAAGAACCCACCAAAATATGGGATAATATTAATCTTGTGATCAGCCGCTTCTTTTACAAATACATCTGCCCTTTCCTTAAGCATGGCCTTTAAAGATGCGAGTTCCTTGTCGTATTCTCCCTTGTTTTCATCCTTAGCAAGTTCAACTAAGATTAGCTGGGGAGCGTGGACCCCGTTTGACCAATTACACCTAGCAGATGCAGCCATGGCATCCTTAAAGTCTTCAATTTCCTCTTTAGAACTTGAAATCCCAACCACAGCTCCACTTCTTAGACCATAGGCTGTGTATGCCTTGGACATAGAAAAGGCTACTAAGACCATGAGATTTTCAGGAAGTCCCTCAAATTTCTTGAAGAATTTTTTCTGTTCTCCATCACCTGCAAATTCAATATAGGCCACATCTATGATTAGGGTGATTTTTTTGCCTTTTTCTACAGCTTCCTTAGAAATTTTTATGACCTCATCCCATTCCTCATCAGAAAGCGAATAGCCAGTTGGGTTATTGCCTGGAGAATTAATAATAGATACCATTCTATCGTGGTCTTTTAGGGCCTCATCTTGGCAAGCTTTGTAGGAAGCCAGGTCAAATTTAAAGTCTTTGGTGAAGAAATTGTAGGTCCTAAAATCCCTATCAAATTCAATGCACATTTTTTGGTAAGGCTGCCAAAAATAATCGTGGCAAATAACAGGATCTCCTATGTCTGCATAGGAAAAAATCCCATTTCTGATTGCCCCTGTCCCACCTGGTGTGGAAACTACTTCCATATAGGCAGCTGGTCTATTATCTTCAAAAAGAAGGTCGAGGACAGTTTCCCTAAAGGCTTTTTCCCCTTCGATTGGGGCATAGGATGCGATTAATCCCCTATCCATGGTCTCAAGCCTTTTATAAAAAGAATCAAGGGCTATAATATTTCCCTCATCGTCGGCTAAGGTTCCTAAAACAGCATTTATTACGTTTTCTTTGCCAAACTTCGCTTGGGCAGCTTTAACCTTGGCATTTATTGAAAAAGCGAGATCCGGACCAGAATTTCCGCTTTTTTTGATAGTCATTGTCATACTTTTCTCCTTTACTAGGTTTTATATTATTATACCGAATTTTTTTCTTATGACTTGGGTTTTCCCCTGCAAATTGGGTAAGAATTTAAAAAAGAAGGAGATTTTATGACTAAATATAATAAAGAAGATTTAAAGAAAAAATTAAGTGATATCCAATACAAAGTGACTCAGGAAAGCGGGACAGAAATGCCATTTTCATCAGAATATGACGATTTTTATGAAGATGGGATTTATGTTGATATAGTCTCTGGCGAAGCACTTTTCTCTTCAAAAGATAAGTTCAATGCAGGTTGCGGTTGGCCTTCCTTTACCAAACCAATCGAGGGAACAGAACTTACCGAAAAAGACGACTTCAAACTTATGAGAAAAAGAATCGAGGTTAGAAGCAAAGAAGCCGACAGCCACTTAGGCCACGTCTTTCCAGACGGACCAAGGGAAGCAACAGGGCTTAGATATTGCATAAACGGCGCAGCTTTGAGATTTATCCCAAAAGATAAACTCGAAGAAGAAGGCTACGGCCAATACCTAAAAATTTTCAAATAGAAAAATGGGACAGTTGTCCCTTTTTTTATTAATTTTATTTCTTCTTTATAAGTGTAATTTAATAGTCGTTTTAACAAATAAAAACGATTGAAATTCACCCACATGAACATATAGTGCCTATATAAATGGAGGTCATATGAAAAATTTTTGGTCTTACAGTACAGAAGATATATTCAAAGAATTAAATACAAGCAAAAAAGGTATATCTAGCGAGGAAGCCGCAGAAAGAATTGAAAAATACGGCAAAAAATACACTTGGTGAAGAAAAGTCTTCATCAAAATTCATGGTCTTCTTAGGCCAATTTAAGAGTCCAATTACACTGATACTTATTTTTGCAGCAATCCTATCTATTTTCACAAAAGATTATTCTGATGGCTTTATTATTTTAATTATTATAATGATTTCATCACTTTTATGCTATATGAATGAAAGCCATGCCCAGGATGCGGTTAAAAAACTCCTATAGAGTGTAAGTGTAAAATCTACAGTCCTAAGGGATGGTAAGTTTCAAGAAATTGATAATTCAATGCTTGTCCTAGGAGATATAATCAAGGTCAGCACAGGCGACATGATACCGGCTGATTGTTTAATTATTGAAGCAAATTCCCTCGCAACTGACGAATCAAGCCTGACTGGGGAAACTTTTCCTGTTGAGAAAAACGTCAATATTTTAGACGCCGATACCAGCCTATCCCACAGGTCAAATTCACTTTGGATGGGCACCCATGTCATCAGCGGATCAGGCTTAGCTGTAATTGTAAATTTAGCAAAAAATTCAGAATTTGGAAAGATTACCGCATCCCTAAGCCAGAAGGATGAAGATACTGATTTTGAAAGGGGAATCAAAGACTTTGGCAACCTAATCCTCCACGTCACAATTATCTTGATTTGTTTAATATTTTTATTTAATATCATCTTAAACGAGTCATTTTTGGAATCCTTTATGTTTGCCTTGGCCCTTTCAGTTGGTCTTACTCCACAAATGCTACCGGCTATTATAAGTGTCAATTTTTCCAAAGGCGCAAAAAGAATGTCTGATAAGGGCGTAATTGTCAAAAAACTAAATTCTATAGAAAATTCTGGATCTATGACTATTATGTGCTCTGACAAAACCGGCACCATCACAACTGGCAAGGTCAAAGTCGACAAAGCCGTCGATTACCAAGGTCAAAAGTCCGATGATTTGATAAAGCTCGCTTCTATAAATTCATATTTTCAAGAAGGCTACAAAAATCCTATTGACGAAGCGATTTTACAGGCAATTACCCTTGACTTTTCCAATTACAAAAAACTTTTTGAAATTCCCTATTCCTTTGAAAACAAGCTTTTATCAATAGGTGTAGAGGAAAATTCCAATTCATCAAAGAAAAATATCATGGTCACCAAGGGTGCTTTTGAAAATATTTTGGCAGTTTCAAAGACCTATGAAAAATCAGACGGCAACCAGGGTCCTATCGAGGAAATAAAAGATTAAATAAGAGACCTTTTTGATAAATATTCTCTCCAAGGCTACAGGGTATTGGGACTTTCCTATAAGGTTTTAGACGATAGCGACAATATCAATGATCAAAAGGCATCCGATATGATTTTTAAGGGCCTCCTCCTCTTTATAGACCCGCTTAAAGATGACGTTAAAGATGTAATTTGTGAAATGGATAGACTTGGAGTTTCCCTAAAAATGATAACTGGTGATAATAAGGAAATTGCCAAAGATATTGGCAGCCAAATTGGCCTTAATCCCGATAAAATTTTATTAGGAAAAGACCTAAAATCCTACTCCATAAGCCAACTTAATAAAAAAGTCCTAGATGTGGATATTTTTGCAGAAATAAGCCCAAACCAAAAGGAAAAAATCATCAGGCCTACAAGGAGGCTGGTGAAATTGTTGGTTACATGGGAGATGGGATTAACGATGCGCCTGCAATCAAACAAGCAGATGTTGGTATATCAGTAAATACAGCTGCTGATACAGCCAAATATGCAGCGGCGATTGTGCTTTTGCAAAACAACTTAAATGTCTTGCTAGCCGGGATAAAAGAAGGAAGAAGGACTTTTATCAACACCCTAAAATACATCTTTATAGCCACTAGCGCAAATTTTGGCAATATGTTTTCAATGGCAGGTGCCAGCCTATTTTTGAAATTTTTGCCACTTTTGCCTAAGCAAATCCTCCTAACCAACCTATTTACAGACTTCCCATCCTTGCAAATTGCATCTGATTCTGTTGACAATACTTGGCTAGAAAAGCCAGTTAAATGGGATATGACATTTATCAAAAAATTTATGGTAATTTTTGGAATCACATCATCAGTATTCGACTACCTTACATTTTTTGTCTTGCTTTCAATATTTAAGGCCGACGAAAGACTTTTTCAAACTGGTTGGATGTTAGAATCAGTCATCTCTGCAATGATTGTAATGCTCATTGTGAGGACCGCTAGGCCAATTTTTGCTAGCAAGGTCAGCAAAAACCTAATCCTTGCAATAATATTTGTAAGCTTAGCCCTAATTGCAATCATCTACAGCCCAATAAATACTTATCTAGGTTTGAGAGCCTTACCAATTAAAGTCTTGGTTTCAATGTCTGCCATATCTTTAGCCTATGCTATAACAGCAGAAATATTAAAGAAAAAATTTTACAAAAACAATTCATTTTCTAGAAAATAAAAAAAGACGGGATTGACCCAAAGCCTAAATTTTAAGCTTGAGGTCCCAAATCCCGTCTTTAAATTTTTTATTTTTATAAAACTTTTTAGCTAAGCAAAAATTTAGCCAGCCCAATAAAATCAATTACCTATCCAAGTACAGATTTTGCTTGATTTTTACTTGGATTTTTTGCTTAGGAATAAACCAGCACTTGATAAGATTAAAATTCCAGAAACTAAGTCTAGGCCAGCTAGTCCAGTTTTTGGGTTTTTGCTTTCCTTTATTTGTGCCTTTGCCTTATTTGGCAGAGAATTTTGAGTTTTAGCAATTTCTTTTTGAGAAATTTCACCATCGGAAATTAAGATTTGTCCTTTTTTATCTTTATCATTCTTAATTTCATCAGATTTTACAAGGACTTGGCCTTTCTTATGAGAGTTTTCCCTATGCTTTTTATCATCGCTAATTACTTGATCCTTGTCGATTTTTTCATAAAGGGCCACGTACTTCACGCCCTCTATAAATTCTCCATCTGCTTGGAGTTTTGGACTCCAACCTGTAAATTTCAAAGACTTATCTTTTGGAATTGCAATCGGAACAACAAGGCCCTTGTCTTCTGCCTTGGCCTGTCCAAAAGTCATAGTTTCCTTTACATCAAAGGCGATAACTTCGCCATAATCAAAGCTTGGATTGTATTTCAAATATCCATCCTTACCTGGATTAAAGTAAATTCTCTGATAGCCCTTTGGAATCGGACTGTAGATGTCAGTGTTGACCCTAATTACCTTTTGGCTTGGAGCCTTTGTTTCCACTGGCTTTATGCTAGGTTTTTTGTCGTTTTCACTAGTGGCATCTTCATCTTCATCCTCATCTTTTTTGCCACTTGGCCTTTTATCGCTAGGATCTGTTCCTATATTTCCTTGTCCATCTTCGTCTTTATCAGATGAATCTACGCTTGGCTTGTCCTTATCATCGTCCTTTTTATCTTCACCTTCATTTTCACCGGATTCAGGCTTTTTAGGATTATCTGGATTTTCATTTTCCTCATCCTTATCACCTGTATTTTCTCCTACTCCTTCTCCTGGTTTTGAAGGATCGGTTTCTTCATCTTTGTTGCTATCCTCATTACCATGGCCAGCTTGTGGGTCAGTTTCTTCATTCTTGGCAAAAATCCAAGTACCAATAAATTTATTATTTGATTCTGAAACTTCTAATTCTTTTTTATTCCAGCCTGCAAAGGTCCAGCTACCATTTTCAACTTCGACTTTTTCAAATTTCTTCTCTGGAGCCTTAACCTCTTCACCTTCCCTTACTTTTTTCACTTCTAATTCCTCAAGCTTTTGCTTGATATTATCAGGAAGTTTTTTGTCTGGGCTTCCGCTTATAAATTCATAGCTAATTTTTATTTCTTTGGCCCATTTAGCGTAAATTGTGGTATCTTTTGTGATAGGTTCATCAAAATTAAAGACTTTTGTTCCTTCCCTATCTGCATACCAACCGTCAAAAATATAGCCATCTGCCTCTGATTTTGAAGGCTCACTTGGTCTTTGGCCTTTTTTTACACTTTGCGATTTGATTTCGCCATGATTAGCCATATCAAAATTAACTTGATATTCTTCTGTCACTTCAAGATAAGCAGCCTTTAGGTCAATAGTCAAACCAGTATTAGTTTTTATAACCTTTCCAGGATTATCAAAATCAAGCTTAACCTTTTTATCAAGACCATGGGTCCTCTCATCATTTGTAAATTTCACATCATAAACAAAATAAAATTCTTCCATAAAATTAGGAATGTCAGGCTTAGAGAGACTTAATTTATAATAAGATTTTCCTCCTTTTTTTACTTCTTTTCTATCCAGAGGGACTAGAGAGCCATCCTTTGTTGTCCTAAGATAAAAATCTTGTTCAAGACTAGCGTCATCATCTTCCTTGTCAACTAAAAAGCTAGGATTAATCAGATATTGATTTTGCTCAGCCTTTGTTAATGGTTCTCTAAAAACATCATTAGCATCAGAGATTTTCACAGGAACTACAAATCTCAATGTATCATCAGTCTTAGCCTCAGCTTCTCCGGCCACCACTTCAAATTCTTTAGAAGGTTTTTTAATCAAAATTTCAGAAGGATTCTTGCTTCCATCTCCAAAACTCAAATCCCCAACCTTGGCCTCAAACTTAAAACTTCCACTGGCTTGGTCGTTGAAATTGCTACCTTCTGGAAGCTCATCTTTTTTAATAGGCTCCTTACCATACCTGTCATAATAAAGATTAGCTTTAAGTGACATAATTATATCAGCATTTAAAAGGAATTTACTATCTTTTTCAGTCAAACCATCTTTTCTTCTCCATTTTTTTGTATCAAATGGATTGTCATAATCAGTACCAAAAAATAAAGTATCAGCATCCACATCTAATGATTTATGGGCTGGAATCCTTAAAGGTTCATATAACTTTAACGTTGATTCAATCATATCGTACTTAGTAACAGCACTACTAATATACATCGTTCTTTTTTCTAGTTTCCCTGTCTTTCCCTCAGGGTCCGTAATTTCAACGTCCATTAATGAATTTTTTAACTGATTTTCTGAATAAAGATCTTTTGCCTTAATATGCAATCTTCTAATAAAAATATTTTTAGAAATAATTCGAGATTTGTCATAATCGAAACCTGGAGCTAAAACCTCACCCAAATACACGTCCCTGTTTGAATTATTTTTTATAGTAAATATCCACTTGGTCTCTTCAAGTTTTCCTTCTGGATAATTAGTTATTTCTGGAAGTTTTATTTTAAGATTGGTATCAATGTCGATTTTTTCTTCACTTTGATTGCCACTTCTCAAAGCATAAGCGCTTTTACTTGTAATTTCGCTTTTATCTTTACCAATAGAAGCATAAGCTTTTTGATCAAAATTAATAAGTAGACCTATTTGACTTAAGCCAATTAGACCTGCCAAAATAAGTGACAAAGTTTTTTCTTTTCTCAAATTATCCTCCTAAATTAAGTTGCTATTTCAATAGTACTATAAAATCGCTCTCTTTGTAAAGGCTTTTATGTTTTTTATTCTAATAAAAAAACGGCATCACCTTTTATTAAGGTTTTGCCGTTTAAATTCTTATTCAACCAAGTCTTTTAGCCTGCCTGTTAATTTATAGTCCACTTTTTTGAGCTCTTCTATATTTTTAACTCCTAAAAGAGCCATGGTTATTTTTAGTCTGTGGTTGATTTCCTTTAGATAGTCGAAGCATGCTTCGTAGCTGCCTAGGAGTAGGTATCTTATGGCTTCACCGCTTATTGCAGCCATGTCGGCTCCAATTATAATGGCTTTAGCAATATCGACAGCATTTTTTATTCCGCCTGATCCTATGATGAAGACGTCATCTGATAGGCTCCTTGCGTCGATTATGGCCTTGGCTGTTGGGATTCCCCATCCATAAAATTCCTTGTAGTCTGATACAAAGTCTCTCATATCTTCGATTTCTATGAAGTTTGTGCCGCCACTTCCTGACACGTCTAGGTATTTTACTCCTGCGTCTATGAGTTTTTGGCAAACTTCTTTTGATAGGCCGTTGCCAGTTTCTTTGACAATTACTGGCATATCAATATTTGCGACTATATTTTTTATATTTTCGTAATAGCCCCTAAAGTCCTTATCGCCTTCTGGCATAAAAAGCTCTTGAGCCACGTTTAGGTGGACTTGGATTGCGTTAGCGTTAATCATTCCTGCCGCATTTTTGAAGTCTTCAAGGCTTCTTTCTGCGCCAAGATTTCCTATCCTTAAGAGGTCTTTTTCTCTGATTAGGGAGAAGCTTTCCTCTGCCTCCGGGTCTTCAAGGCCAATTGTTTGGCTTCCTACTGCCATTGGAATATTTAGGTTTTTGCAGATTGAGGATAAATCTTCGTTTATATCAGCACTTAATTCTCCACCACCTGTCATGGCGTTTATCATAAGGGGCATGGATATTTTCCTGCCCAAAAATTCTATAGATGTGTCGATCTCATCAAAATTCACATCTGATAGGCTGTTGTGGTCAAGGTAGATATCCCCAAATAAGGGGTCGTTATAGTCGGATGTTTTTAGGTAATTTTCAATGTGTTCGTCTTTTCTTTCACGTCTTTTGCTTATCATAAATTTTCCTAACTATTCGTCGCCTTCTCCACCTGCCGGTGGTTCTATACTTAATCCAGGTTCGTACTCAATTACTCCAGGATCTCCTGCTGGTTCTTTGTGACTTTCAGAAGCTGGTGTTTCTGTTGGTTGTGCTTCATGAGTTTCAGCTGGTGTCTCTGTTGGAGTTTCTGTCTTATTTTCCCTATGGCTTGGTTTTGAGCTTGGACTTTGTTTGACTGGTTCTTCCCATTGTGGTTGTTCGTGTTCATACTCATAATCATAATTATTATTGTAATTTTCATTATAATTTGGTTGATAAGTTTGATTATTTATATTGTTTGTTTTTGGGAAGACATTCACAGGTGCTTCATAATTTACAGAAGAGTAGTTTGATTCAGGAAGGCCTGAGTCAGCTTCTGTCCATTTTTTGAGTTTGAAGTCTCCAAATTCCTCATCAACTATATCCCAAGTTCCTCTTTCATCTGGTATATAATAGCTGATGTTGTTTATATAAGCACCATTTCCTGGAACTACAAAAGTTTCTACCTTATCAGATGAAAAGTTTGGAATGCTCTTAACTAGGTTAACCATAGCGGACATTGGCAAATTGGTTTTGACATACTTTATATAAGAAGAAAGTACAGTCAAAAGATTCATTTGGCTAGATTTCTTTACAGCCTGGTCTACCATGGCCTTGACAAAGTCTTGTTGGGCGTGGACTCTACCAATATCTCCATTATCGTAAATATGTCTGGTCCTTAAATACCACATGGTATCTGTACCATTAAAGTGGTTCATACCTGGTTTTATATCAAGAGTCCATTTTTTGATGTTTACACCCTCTGGCACTTCATAATCAACCCCACCTATAGCATCAACGATATTCACTAGGGCCTGGTAATTGACCTGAACATAGTAGTCTATATCAAGACCTAGGAAATTCCTCAAACTTTGGAGGGTTAGCTCAATTCCGCCAAAGGCGTGGGCGTGGTTGACCTTGTCGTAGGTATTTCTCACAAGGACCCTGGAGTCCCTAGGGATTGACAAGAGCTTGATTGTCCCGTCTTTGACATTTGCTTTCAAAAGCATAATTGTATCCGTACGGGTGAAGTCTTCGTTACCTTCCTCACCTGCTGCCTGGTCGACACCGACCATTAGGATTAAATATTCATCTTTACTTGTCTTAACAGCCTGATCTTCAAATGTCCCACCATTTGCATAAGTCTGTGCATTAGTCCTTTGGTCCAAAAAATCAAGGATGAACTTGCTCGCTACAAAAGATAGGGCAAAAACAAAGATTAGGGCAAAAAATCTTTTTATCTTCATAATTTTCCTTTTCTCGATTCATTATACCCTAAGTCTTGCTTATCTTTAAAGGCTTTTACAAATATTCCCAGAAAATATTTCCTAAAGGCCACTAATTTCTTGATTATTTCCCAAAATTAATTATAATTAGAGTATTCATCACAAATGTGAAAAAAATATTTATTGGAGTTATTATGGAAAATAGAAATAAATTTTCTTCAAAATGGGGATTCATCATGGCCTGCGTGGGCTCGGCTGTGGGCCTTGCCAACGTTTGGGCCTTTCCCTATCAACTAGGTTCAAATGGAGGCTTGGCGTTTTTATTGCCCTACCTACTTTTTGCTTTCATCTTTGGCAGGGTAGGCCTTGCCGCAGAAAACGCCATAGGCAGGAAATATAAGTCAGGCCCAATGGTTGTCTATAGAGAAGCCTATAAAGAAAGAAACATGGAAAAATTTGGCAAAATCATTAGGTGGCTTCCAATGATAGGTGTAGGTCTTTTATCAATCGGCTATGCTGTTGTAATTACCTATGTCCTAAAAGCCCTAATCGACACAATCACAGGGGAGATTTTTACTGTAGAAAGTGCAGCCTGGTTTGAATCCATATCGGAAACTGACTTTAGGGTAATCCTTCCTCATCTTATTTTGATGGTCCTAGTTTATTTTGCCCTAGCCTACGAAACAAAGGGTATTGAAAAAACCAACAAATTTATCATGCCCCTATTCTTCATCCTATTTTTAATCCTCGCCATCAGAGTGTTTTTCCTAGAAGGAGCCATGGGCGGTTATAAATTTATCTTTAATATGGATATAGGAAAGCTTAAGGAAGTTAAAACCTGGGTTGCAGCCATGGGCCAGGCCTTTTTCTCCCTATCCCTAGTTGGAACTGTAATGGTAGTCTACGGGTCATATCTGCCAGACGATGAAGACGTCATCAAGGCATCAACCATTACCATGGGCCTCGACACCCTATCAGCTATGATCTCGGCTTTCGTCATGCTACCAGCCTGTTTTGCCTATGGATTTTCTCCAGAAAGCGGACCAAAACTACTCTTTGTAGTCTTACCCCAAGCATTAAAAGAAATGCCCCTTGGAAGGCTATATGGGATAATCTTGTTCCTAGCAGTAGTCTTTGCAGGCATTTCATCAATCCAATCCATGCTAGAAACCATCACTGAAGCCATAGTTTTTAGCTTTCCGAAACTTAAAAGAAAAATGGTCCTAATTGCTCTAATTGCAACAATTTACCTAGTAGGTATCTTCATAGAACCAATATCAAAATGGGGCCCTTGGATGGACATAGTAACCATCTACATCCTCCCAATCAGCGGAATAATCGGCGCCATCACTTGGTTCTGGGTAATCAAAAAAGAAGAACTCCTAGCCGAAGTAAACAAGAGCGTAGAAGGAAAATATGGATCTGTCTGGTATTACACAGGCAAATTCATCTTCGTACCCCTAGCCATTATCCTATGCTTCATAGCAATGAGATACCATATTTCATTCTAATTAGATTTGAAAAATAAAACAAAAGGCAAGACCAAAATAGATGGTTTTGCCTTTTTAATTTAAAAAAATTAATCTGAGATAACAAATAATTATAGATATATTATTAGAAAATCTCACTTATTTTTTTGCTTTTTACTCAATTGTTCTTGGAATTTATAAAATCTCTTTCTATTTTCCCTAATTTCTTCGGCAATTTCCTCGGCAGTCCCATACTTTTTTTCACTTAACTCATCAAGCCTTTCCCAGTCTTTTTTACTCATTGTAAACACAGTATGCAATGATTTTTTAATTAAATACAAATATTCTTTTTCTTCTTCTGGTGTTAATTCTCTATTCATAACTAATCCATGTCTGGCGCATACCAAACAATACGCCTCCCCTCTTTCTTGGCCTTGGCACTTTCTTCCTGATATCTCTTAATTCTTTCTTTCTCTTCTTCTGTAAGTATTATATCATAATCCTCAACTTTTTCTGCCCCGAGCGCTATATCTATAATTAAATATTCTCTATTCATAATTTTCCTCCTTTTCCAATAATTTT
The DNA here is from genome assembly GCF_056590475.1 of Anaerococcus sp. C0059F3. Classification (NCBI taxonomy): domain Bacteria; kingdom Bacillati; phylum Bacillota; class Tissierellia; order Tissierellales; family Peptoniphilaceae; genus Anaerococcus; species Anaerococcus sp. C0059F3. Next base: position 57,034 of record NZ_JBWPWE010000006.1, on the reverse strand, counting down.
CCTTGCTTCTTCTTTAGATATTGGAATAGCTATAATGTTACCTGTATAAACAGCAAGCATATCCCAATCTGTAATCCAAACTTTCCCATCAGGATCATATCTCTGAATCGGAAGATTCTTTCCTTTTCTTATCACAAGATTATTAAGTTCTTTACATATATGATAATTATATTTATCCATTTTATTTCACCTATTCTCATATCTATCATTAATAATCCTATCCGCCTCTTTTTTACTTACAGGCCTAGATGGCATCTTATCTGTAAAAATAGCCGCCATATCTATATCAAAAATCCATTCTTTCTTGCACACGTCGTATCTTTCTATTAAGCCATCCTTGTTATATCTTATCAAAATATTTCCATCATCATACGCTATGCAATAATAATACATACCTACTCCTTATTTAATAAAAAAACTTTCTTGGTTAATTGTAAAATCTTACTATTTTTGGCTTAAAATCTGCTTTTCTTGCTTCCCCACTTATCCCTAGAAAATAAATTGAATATTTCACATAATTGTGATACTTTTGATGAATAAAAATTGATAAAAGTAGAATTAAAAAATGAAAATAATTTAAGAAATAAGATTGAAAAAAATAGATGATTTATAAAAAAAATTCGAATCGAAAAAGTATTACTACTTCCATTAATATTATACCCCTTGCGGCCTGGTTTAAGCATAATAGAAAACTATAATCTAAGTATTATAAACCCCGCATGTACGGGTAGAACAAATCATTCTTACTAATACCATTGTTAGAATAAGGATCATCCCCGCTTGCGCGGGTAGAACTTTAAAAGGTAAAATAAGGGCTTTAAAAAGGTAGGATCATCCCCGCTTGCGCGGGTAGAACTCTTATCTTGAGTCATCGCAAGTCTTTGCATCCGGATCATCCCCGCTTGCGCGGGTAGAACCTAGCCAACCTGAAAAGGTCCTCCGTTGAGCCGGGATCATCCCCGCTTGCGCGGGTAGAACACTTTTTCGGGTGATATTGAAGATGTTGACGGAGGATCATCCCCGCTTGTGCGGGTAGAACGTAGGTATATTGAGCAAGGGTCTCGGTGGATTAGGATCATCCCCGCTTGTGCGGGTAGAACGAAGCTAATATTATCACTTTCGATTCCTGTATAGGATCATCCCCGCTTGTGCGGGTAGAACATTAATAAATTCATTGTTGGAATTATCAAAGTAGGATCATCCCCGCTTGTGCGGGTAGAACGTTTTGATTCCGTCTAGGTCGAGCTTAAAATCAGGATCATCCCCGCTTGTGCGGGTAGAACTTGACGCTTCAAAATTTGAGAAACTACCCCCTAGGATCATCCCCGCTTGTGCGGGTAGAACTTTTGATTGCCTCGGCTAGTATTTACACCTGAAGGATCATCCCCGCTTGTGCGGGTAGAACACATCCCCTAATTTAATCAACATTTTCTGCATAGGATCATCCCCGCTTGTGCGGGTAGAACATGTTTAAGTGGGGTTATGCTAAGCAAATTCCAGGATCATCCCCGCTTGTGCGGGTAGAACGATTCACGACCCACTATTTGGCCTTGAAGGCTAGGATCATCCCCGCTTGTGCGGGTAGAACCGAAGTTTTGTACTTGCCCGTCCTTAAAAGATAGGATCATCCCCGCTTGTGCGGGTAGAACTTTTTTAACCGCCAAAAAATGGTCCTAGAGGCAGGATCATCCCCGCTTGTGCGGGTAGAACGCATACTTGCATACTTGCGAATCTTCTTTTTCAGGATCATCCCCGCTTGTGCGGGTAGAACTTCACTTAAGTCGATGAGTCAAAAATCATCAACAGGATCATCCCCGCTTGTGCGGGTAGAACTTAAAGAGGAGAATTAAATGGAAAATAACAATAGGATCATCCCCGCTTGTGCGGGTAGAACCAGAAAGCAATACCCTATCAATCAAAGGAAGCTAGGATCATCCCCGCTTGTGCGGGTAGAACTTCTACTAGTAAAATAACTTTTATCTACTGCAAGGATCATCCCCGCTTGTGCGGGTAGAACTTCACTTAAAGCTATAACATCTTTTAAATTATAGGATCATCCCCGCTTGTGCGGGTAGAACTGATAAATATAAATTTAAAGGTCATTTTTACCAGGATCATCCCCGCTTGTGCGGGTAGAACTCACAATTTTTGTTGGTGTTTATCTTTCATATAGGATCATCCCCGCTTGTGCGGGTAGAACAATACAGTTATAAATTTACTTCCTGATAGTCCAGGATCATCCCCGCTTGTGCGGGTAGAACTTTTGTCCTCATTTTTTTAACAAAAATCGTGCAGGATCATCCCCGCTTGTGCGGGTAGAACAAAGTAAGAATTGGTATTATTTCATTCTTTGCAGGATCATCCCCGCTTGTGCGGGTAGAACATTAAAAAGATCCCATTATTTAGCCAATTTACATCCTAGTTTTAGGCATTTTCATTCACTTTAATTTTCTAGTCTTTTTATAAGCTTGTCTAGCTTTACTATCAGCTTTTGAGTTATCCTAGCATCTCCTATGGCCCTATGAGGTACTGTTTCATCTATTCCGTATTCTTTTACTACCGTTTCTAGCTTATAATTTTTGAGAAATAACTTGTCATTTTTTACATATTTCATCACATCGTAGGTCATATTTTTGACTTTGGACTTTTCCTGCCTCTTTAGGGCCTCATTTATAAATTTTATGTCAAAATTTATATTATAGCCTACTAGGGTGTCTTCCCCTATAAAGTCTATGAGTTCATTTATGGCTATTTCTTCAGCTTTTCCTTTTTTTATTTCTTCATCACTTATCCCAGTTAAGTCTTTTATTTTTTCTGGAATATTTATTTCCTGCCTTATAATTGTAGAATATTCCTCTACTTCTTTACCAATTCTTAGGGCACCTATTTCGATTATCCTGTCATTAGTTGGGTCAAGGCCTGTAGTTTCCAAATCTATTATTACATAAGCTTTGTTTTTTTCCTGAGACTTTAATTCAGAATATTTTTTAGCCTTTCTCATTTTAGCGGCCTTACTAAAGCCAAGTTTATTTTCTTTTTTGCTTTCTTTGGGATTAGTTGGTATAAATACCAAGGGAATCCCGTCAAAATCTATTAGTATTTTATTTGAATTATGAGTTTCAAATTTATAGCCAATTTCGTTTCTGGTTGCATAGGTCATTGTTGCTTCGCCGCTTCCTACGCTTTCTACAATCCTATCCCGTAGTTCTTCCCTTATTTTTGTGTTGAAATTTCCAACATAGATTCCAGTTGATATTTCCTGCATCCATTTTGTGAGGTCTCCCCTTAAGGATGGTGGGGAATTTTTTAGGGTAATTACTGTAAGTGGCATTTTAATCCTCTTTATAAGATATGCCATGTTTAGCATTTTCTTCTTTGTCATCCCAGAGTTCTATAATTTCTGTAGATATTTTATCTTCTTCAGATATATCCATCAAAAATTGTAGATCTTCTACAATTTTCCTCATTAGTTTACCGTCAACCATCCTATCCCTTAGGCTAAGTCTAGCGAGCTTTCCAATATCATCGCCTTCTTTGTATTTACTTGCCAATTCAAAGGCTAGGGGTATTGTGATTTCTGCCTTATATAGGTCAGCTATATCGTAGACAAATGACTTGTCATGACCTGTATGGACAAAACCCAGTCCTGGACTCATGCCTATAGCAACTATCACACTGTGACAGACTCCGTATAAAGACACATTTAGGGCGGAAAGGGCTTGATTTACAGGATCTCCATCTTGAAAATCGTCAACCTTGTAATCTCTTTTTTCCCATTTTACATTGAATTTTTTGGAACAATCTCTATATGCTTTTCTAATTCTAGACCCTTCTCTACCGCGAAGTTGCTGCATGGTTAGGTTTGAAACGTCTTCTCCTTTAAAACGCATGGCGTACATTTTCCTTGCAACGTCAAGTCTCGTTCTTTTATTCGAAACTAATTTGGCTTGTTTTTCTAAAAACCTAGTCGAATGGGCAAGACTTCTGCCATGGGCATAGTACCTGACACCTCTTTCACCTACCCAAATTACTGACGTGCCAACATCCCCAAGTATTTCCATGGCCCTGTGGCTTATATCTGTGCCTGGCCCAAGCATGAGGACACCAATTAGAGAAACAGGTATATTTACAAGACCACGATAGTCACTAACTGTAATTGCGCTGTCAATCCTATTTATTTTTGCGTGTTCAACATAGATAAAGCTTACCCTATCAGATATTCTTGGCAGTTCTGACAGTTCTGTCTTTTTTGCTCCTGCTATATTTTTCATTTTTCTGGTATTATTGTCAAAAACCCACAGCCGTAGGCTTTTTTCTTGCCAATCCCATTTATAAGGGCAGTTTTGAATTTTTCTAAATCTGTAATAGTGAGTATCCCTTCATAGGTCGCACTCACAATGTCTTTCTTAGATTTTTTTGTTTCACCCTTGTCGGTATGCATAAAATATTCTTTATCTATCTTGCTTATCTCAAATTCACCTAGCTTAACTTCAAATCCATTTCTTGTGGCCTTATCGATTAAAAATTCATTTAATTTCTCATGAGGAACTGGCATAATTCGCCCACGCTTATTAGGATTTTTCTCATCTTTATAGGCTCTGACTGTATTTAATTTTATTTTGAATTTTGCCCTCATTCCTTCCTTCAGAGAATCTAGAAATTCATCATAGGCCTTAACGCCTGCTGAGGACTCAAGACCGTATTTTTCAAGCTTTTCTATATCAGGCTTTCTTTCACTTAGGACTAGAAGGTAATATTTATCATAAATATTATCTATCCTCCATAGTTTTCTAGGACGATTTTCATTTGTGCTTGAATTTGGAAAAGAATCCTCCACCCAAGCGTGGTAGCATCCTAGGTGGGTTAGGTCCTTCATTTTCCTTCTGTTGTTTATATCTATTTCAACTCTTGATAAATACATATCTAGCCCTCCAAGCTTTCAAAAACGTCAAATGGGTCTTCATCGGATTTTGCCATAAGAATACTAGATCTCGCTTCAAATCTAGGTCCGAATTTACGTTCTTTTTGAGAAAATGAAATAACTCTGTCATTCCTAATTGTATGAGGCTTTTCTGGCAAGAGCTCCTTATCGGCATAAATATCTGCTCGATAATTTTTGTTTTTCTTTTTATACCAATTAGCTGCCTGCCAATCTAGGTTTTCTAGGGCCTCTATCGGGCCTTTCTCACTTGTGCCCAAGATAAAACTTCCTGGCAACGGACAAGAACGTCTGCCCATAAAAGGTTGAAAATAAGGGTATTTCAAGCCTTGAAGAATCTCATCCATCCACTTATCATCTTCGTGGGAAATAGCCACAACAAAGACCGCATCTTCCATATAATAACGGTTTGTAAGATGATTTTTGAGCTCTTTTTTACCTACATATTCCGCAGCTATATGAAAATCTCTTTTTAAAACCCCTTCTTGGTCAACTCTCACAGCAAAATCAAGGTCATTTAGCTTTTTTATTATATCATCTTCGTCTCGATTATAACCTAGACTTGCTGCAATTATCCCAATTACCCCTGATTTTGATGGATAATAATCGCTCATCCTCGTTTCAAAACGAGATGAAGTCCCCCATGACTGCATGGGACCCGTTAATTTTAATAAGATAGTTTTCACTATTATCACCTAGGCTTCTATATTTTTTTCTATCTGATCCCCCAAGTCTTCTAGGAGGTCATTTAGACTTGCTTCTGACTTTCCTATCTCATTTACTTCTGTATCGCCTAAAATTAAGTAGGCTGTAAAGATTGGTTTATCAAGGATTTTATCGTATTTTGTGTATTCAGCAAAAAGCTTTTCTATTGACTTATCTACATAACCATTGTCTGATTTGATTGGCTCCTCAAAGGCACTTACCATATTGAGTGGCCTATCAGACCTTAGACTAACAACTACTGCTTGAGGTAGGGTTTGATTTGCAAAGGTGTTTATCTTGCCAGTTGGCATGGATTCTACAAACGATTTCACAAATAATTTTGTTGAATTTACAGTTTCTTCCTTATCTTCTAGCTGCCTATAAAAATCATGAAGGGCAATATTTGCATAACGATAAAGGGTTGATGAATTGTATTCAACTGTACCAAGCATCCCAGCTCCCGCATTATCTTCTGGGGCTAGGTCGTCAACTGCTGTAAAAAAGTCAAATTCACTTTGGATGGCATGGGTTGAAATAGCGTGGGCTACTTGACTAGATGCATCCACACTTAAAGATTTTCTTGATGCAAGCATTCGACCAAATAAATAAGTATCAACAGAGTTATTATTTTTTAGAATCATTTCTAAATCGTTATTTATTTTATTTATTGCTTTTTTATTTCCATTGAAAATTTTTTTCCACGCATCGGACCTAATATTCTTTGTTTTCTTTTTCTCAAATTTTTGAAGTTCTTCGTAATAAGCCTTACCTAAAACAGATATTTCTTCTTTATTGTCTATATAATAATCAATAATCTCGTTTATTTGCTTATTGCTATACAAAAATAACACATCCAATATAGTTTCACCATTTGACTCTTTTACTCCAAATCCTAAAGACTCTGTTAAAAAAATCATGTCATTTTTTGCATCTTCATCAAAACTAATATTTCTTTTAATAAATTGATCTTCGAATAATTGTAAAATTCTTTTGGTTCTAACACCTTGCAATTCCTTAGGATATGATAATCTCATAGCCCTTTTCCAAGATTGAGAACTAACTCTGGCCCTTGTGACTCCACCATATTGGGCAGTCTTTGGACTTCCTGTATCGTCCCTATTGATATTTGCTGGTGGTACAGTTTGGATGGCGTGGATGTCTAGAAATAGTCTGTTGTTAATTTTGTTTTGCATTTTTATTTTCCCCTTTGTTAAATTTATAATAAGATCTTGACCATTTAATTTTGAGACCTTCTCTTTGATTTTTTAAAAACCAATATAGGTCATCGGCAAGGCTAGCGTAATCAACCTGGGCATCTGATTTGGACTTCAAAAGTTTTATCATCTGTCTTAGGTGGTGGCTTAATTCCTCAAAATTACTAGATGTTATAATGGCATTAAACCTTCTGTCGATTGCCTTACTATCATCTTCATTCTTTCTCATAGTAGCCAAGGCATCTCCTAGGTTTTGCCTTCTCTCTCCTTCTCCGTAGTCAAGCTTCAATACCGTATTTGTATTGGCTTGTTGATGGAGAGCGTACATTTGAACAGCTGTTAGGATTGCCTTTTCATAGTCATTCAGATTTTTATTGAAGCCCAAAAATTCTTCTGGTATATTTTGAAAAACAAAGGCTAATGCATCCATATTAACAGATGAATCTTTGTTAATCGAATTTCTAATATTAGCAAAGATGGCCTTGGTGCTTGGCTTATCCCTTGTATTGTCAAGGCTTCTTAAAATCCTTGCCGTTTCCTTATAAACATTTAATTTAGAATCTTCCATCTATACCTCCTTTATAATTTATTCAGTTTTGTCATTAAATCATTTAAAGCTAGTGCAATATTTTTATTTTGTTTTTTATTATTAACTTTAATCTCCTGTATAAGAAAGTATTCACTAGTTAAATCTGCGCAAATCTGGTTAACTTCTTCCATAACTATTTTTTTTAAAGTTTTAAACCATTCTTCTATTTTCTCATCTTTATTTACGTCATATTCAATGGAACTTAGCCAATCTTTAAAAGGCTTATCTATATTAAAATACAAAGACTCTAAATAGTCATTTAATTCAGGTTTAACTATTTTGTTATCAACCTTTTTAAGCCTTAAAATTACTTCTACAAACTCAATGTAATTGTCATCTATAAATTTTTTTGTATTTTCTATTGCTTGATTTATTCTATAAACCCAACCTTGATCAGAACAATCTGCTGTTATTTCATAATCTATTCTTAGCTCATCGTACATTTCATTTTTCATAGTATTAGAAGCGGTACTATCACCATTGATTCCAAGACCAACTAACCTTACTTTAGAAGTATCTATCAATTTAGAGATTTCACCCATCCAGTCAATAATATATGGAGTTTTATATTTATTATCTGACACATTTTTATTAAATATCATACCAAAGTTACGCCATAAAGATTCATAAGAATTATTTTCTCTTGGCGCAAACTCATCATTACCTTTTTTACCTATATTTTCCCAAATAGTCATACATTCTAAAAAGCTATCTTTTTTGTCTAAAATCGGTAGCTGAATAACTTCTAAATATCTACCATATTCATTTTCTGTCTTAGAAATCCTTATAGCTCGGCTATAGTCAGTATATAATCTGGCCAAGTTATCAATTCTACCATTATTTAAATAAAATTTTATATTTTCTTCTGGAGAATGCTCCCAAGCTGGACTTTGAATAGCAGTTATAAACTTTTTACTTGGATGAACTAAGACAAGGTTTAGAAGTAAGGTTTTAAATAAATTATCAGTTTTATAATGTAATCCACCGATCGAATAAAGCCAGCCTTTATGACCCTCATATTTTTCAATGTTTTTAACTTCTTCAAAAGATTTTATTTTTATTTTATCCGGAGTAGAAGTATATCCCATAAAATTTATTATCCACCTAGTTAATTGGGCATTTGTCAACTTATCTCTAAATGGATTATCTTCATCATTAACCATCGAAAAAATAGCTGTATTATCTTTAGTTTCAGATATTAAACGATTGATTGTTTTAAATGACATTTGACCCGCATCTTTTGTAGGTTGTTTTTGATTATATAATTCACATTTACCTGAAAAATCTTCTTTTACTTGGTAAAAAGGAAACTCTTCATCAAAAAGATAGAACCTATCGTGCCAACATTCTAGATAGTCTAATACTATTTCTGGAAACTCTCCATTATTCCATAGATTTTCCCATGTTTTCATCAATTTTCTTCTATATCTTGATTCATCTTCTTTTAAAATAGGTTCTGTCTGCAGCATTTTATCATCTATTTTCACAATTTCGTAAGGATTTCCATCTGCATCAAACCTTGAAAAAACCGTGTGAAGAATAGCAAGTATAAATCTCATTACAGCAAAATTTTGAGTAGGCATTTCCCCAGCAAAGTCCAGGTAATAATGACAATTTTGAAAAAACTCCCTCAAACCAACAAGCTTCGTTGTTCCCTTGTAGTCAGTCACCACCGATATCCAGGGCTCGTCAATTAAGTTAAATTCACTCATCTTTCTCCTCCTTTTTTACGATTAAGCCATACTTTTCATCATAAAGTAAAACCTTATCCCCTAGCCTAAATTCATTATTTGAATCAAATATTATCGCCAAAGAATTTTTAAGCCAAGCTTGGTTGTCCCAAGGAGATAAGTTTGTCAGATAATACTTTTCCAAATCTTCTATTATCTTATCAATTATATACCCATTATCTTTATCATAATATACAGCATTCGGAAGTTTGATAGTTCTTTTTGCTATTTCCATTGCAGTCTTATTATCAGATGGATCTAAGGGACCTGATTTATCAAAAAATTCATAACCACTCTCGCAGGCCTTGAGGGCGATTACTTCTACTAAGTCAACACTATCACGCACTTTCCCACCTGCTTTTATGTCAGAAAGCTCAACAATTCTTTCTGAATTACTAAACCATTCATGAATATTAGACTCTGGTTCTATATAATAAATTTCTGGTATGTCAATCCTATAATTATCAGCTTTGTCTCTTTGCTTTAAAATTCTTTCATCATTTTCTTCTCTATATTTTTTGTATATTTTTTTAACTTCGCCATCTAAATCCAAATCCCCACCAGAATAAACCAATTGAACTAGGTGGGAAATATCATTTGGCAAGTTTATTTTTTCTGGCAAATAATATTCAGTTCTAAATAAAATATAAGGGGAATATACAAAAGAACTTCCCTTATCAAAATCATAGCCGCCACAGTTTAAGACATAAACTTTTGGATTTTTGAGATTTTCAGGTCTTTTAGTTTCCTCATGCCTATGAAGCCTGCCCATTCGCTGAAGGATTAGGTCCATTGGAGCAAGATCAGTAATTAAAATGTCAAAATCTATATCCAAAGACTGCTCGATTACTTGGGTCCCTATGACGATTTTAAAATCAGGCCTATTGCCATTTTTGCCAATAGTATCTATGAGATTCTTTTCTTTTTTGTACCTATCGGTTGCGATAAAAGACGAATGCAAAAGCTCAACCCTGTCTTCGCCAAAAGATTCGATACATTGTCTGGCAAAATCCTGGGCCTTCCTAACTGTATTTACCATCACGCCCACAATCCCACCTTTTGGTGTGTTTTCTTTAATTAAACCAACTAGGTCTTCGCTCTCATCTTTAGATTTTTTTATTATTTGATAGTCTATTCCAGCTTCTTTCTTAAAATCAGAAAATTGTTTTATAGTCGCCCCGTCATTGTAGGTTAAAAGTGGGTAGGCTTCATTTGTTTCAAAACCTTCTGGTTTTGGGAGCCTTGAATAACCAAGACGCGCCCCAATCATATATTCTTCTAGGATTGCATTTCTCTTAGCTATTGGTAGGGTAGCAGAAAGGATTACAACAGGCACCTTATAAGCCCCCAGCCACCTTAAGGCCCTGTACAAAAATACGGACATATAAGCATCATAGGCATGGACTTCATCAATGACTACAACCTTATTAGACAAACCCAAATGCCTTAGCATAAGATGTTTTTGTTTGAGGGCTGCAAGGAGGATTTGATCTACAGTTCCAACTGTAAAATCATCTAAAATCGACACCTTCCTACCCGCAAACCATTCATTAACCCCAACGCCGTCTTCGCCGTGGATATTCCTGCTCTTTGGAAGCTTTGAAAATTCATCATTAAGCTGGGCCTTGCCATGGATTAGCCTGAGGGATTTTTCTCCCTCAATATGGTCAAGCCATTCTCTCACACGGGTAAAAATCCCATTTGAAGTAGCCTGGGTAGGTAGGCCAAAAAACATACCATTACGATTAGTTTTTTGAGCTAAATCTTCAACAGCTATGAGGGCAGTTTCGGTCTTGCCCATGCCCATTGGTGCTTCTATAATAAATATCCCAGGTTCATCAGTATTGGAAATTGCTTCTGAAATTTTCTTTTGGGCATCTTTTGGTTTTTCTATAAAAGGAAATCTTCCCTTATAAATGCCTTCAGAATAAGGTTTAGGATTCCAAGCTTCAGTCCTATCATTCTTCCACTTTTCATATCCTTCTTCCAATCTTTCTGACTCAACCTCAATTTGATCTATAGGAATCAAAGGAAAATAATTTTCATTACTAGATATCCAGTCTGCCATAATCAAAAGCCCAGACAAAATAACTTGGCCGGGCTGGGAAATTAAAGGCAAATCCTTAGGGTCAGAAAAACCGCACTCTAAAAGTGCCTTATCAAAAATATTTTTTTGTAAATTTTGCCAAAAGATAGCTATATCCGAATTTATATTGTCTTCTTGATAAAGGCTTGATGCAAAAGAAAGACAAGCTTCAGACTCTTTTTCAGAAATAGGTCTGCCATGGTGGGCGCCAAGAATATTTGCCACGCAAAGATTAACCCCATATGTAGTTAATAAATGCTGGCTGCTAATATTGTGGGCAATATTTTCCCTCTTGGCCAAAGCAAAATTATCAAGGTCTTTAAAACCCGCATTTATAAGCTTTTCTATGATTAAACTATCAAGTTCAGAATCTCCATTAAAAGATTTTTTAACCTGAAAAATAGCTGTAGCCTTGCCCAGATCATGGACCCACCCCAAGAATCTACATAAATTTAAAAGAAGTTCGTCCTTATCCTCTACATCAGAAAGCACAGAATCCATCAATAAGTCTTTCACCCCTTGGGAAAGCCAGCGGTCATATAAAAGTCCGCAAATCTTACTAGTATCATCCAGATGGACCATCAAAGGCAACCACATAGGCTGATTATCCACCCTATTTTTCTTAGCCCACAAAAATTTCTCCATAAAATACTCCTTCTTAATACAATTATATAAAAATTAAGAATATTGTGCAAACGTTTTTACGCTCCCTGAAAAGCTCATAGATTGAATCATTTATAACCCCGCAAATGCGGGTAGTATATAACAGCAATCAAAACATGTTAATGTGGATGAGGATCATCCCCGCGGGTGCGGGTAGAGCAATCTTTGTGCACCGTCCAAAAGATAATACCAAGGATCATCCCCGTGGGTGCGGGTAGAACGTCGACATTAAAGATATTTTAACCTTAGCAGTAGGATCATCCCCGCTTACGCGGGTAGAACGCAAAAATAGGTATGCCTGAAATTAAGATTGTAGGATCATCCCCGCTTGCGCGGGTAGAACAAAGTTTTTTGTTGACTCCTTCGTTGTACATTAGGATCATCCCCGCTTGGGCGGGTAACACCAGAGTAAAAAAACCACTCTGAACCAGTTTTCAGGATCATCCCCGCTTGGGCGGGTAACACCCATCAAAAGTCCTATAAACCTTCTTATCTGGAGGATCATCCCCGCTTGGGCGGGTAACACCATTACCTCGACCAACTAAGAAAAATTCACCAGGGATCATCCCCGCTTGGGCGGGTAACACTCCAAATTATTTTTTATGATTTCATTAAGTTTAGGATCATCCCCGCTTGGGCGGGTAACACATTAAAAAATCCCCTATTTTATCACATTTTAAAATTAAGAAAACCTATTTTTATTTACTTTCCCTTTTACCTCGATTTTTGAAGTCTAGATTTTTTTATCCCATATCCTACTTACATTATATATTAAAAAAGGTGATGTTACAAAATAGCTATATCTATTCTGAATATCACCTTCATTAAGCTTTTCTGGGCTTACTTCTTTCCCCTTACTTCCATATAATAGTGGTCTTGGTCCTTGGATAGGGTTTGGGTTTTGATGTTTTTTTCTAGATCAAAACCGAGGTTTCCTTCTCCTATGGTAAGCTTGTCGTAGTCTATGATTTGTGTTTCGAATTTATCCACGTCTATGGCCGAGTCTAGCTTGGTTAATAGGTCGTAGCCATATATTTTTTGGTCATTTCTCTCGCCGTAGAAGTCGTAAGAACCTTGCTTGTAAGAGTTTATAGTAATTTGGCTTGTTTGATTTTCTCCTAGGTCAATTTCAAATTCTGTAAAGATAATTCTTTGGGTGTTTGTTACATCCATTAGGTCTAGGTTGCCATTTTCGTATCTCATCATTGGTTTTTCGCTCAGTACGCCTGTGGCATAGAGTTCTCTGATGTAGAGGGCTTTGTATTCTTCATAGGATAAGGTGTATGATGGAATATTGCCATTATCCATTCTCCAATAAGCAAAGTCTTTTTCTCTTGATGATTGTCTTTCTTTATATCCCTCAAAAAGTATAGGTAAGGTCAAATCTAAGGCTTCATCTAGGCTCATTTCTTGTCTTTTGAGGTCTGCACCAGCATTTTTTAGATTATTTCTAAGCTTGGATGCTTTGTCTTCGTAGCCATCCCAGCCACCTGTGCTTTGGGCTTCGATTTTCACACTTGGTGTGTCCTGGCCTAGGATAATCAGATAGTGCTTGTCCCCATAGATCGATTTTTCATCTTTTTTTGGGATGGAGTATTGGTAAAATTCTTCCTTACCGTCATCAAATTTGCCAAAGCCATCAAAACCTAGACTTAGGACCTTGGACTTGTCCCTATCAATTTCTATTCCTGCTACTAAGGTTGGATTTTCATCCTCATTGTTTTCTTCATAGTAGCTGTTGGTTAGGCTGTAAACTGTTACTGGTATATCCTTGGTGTTTGAGATTTTGTCAAGGGCGTCTTTCAAATATGACCCGTCATTTAAGGCCTTTTGGTAGTCTTTCCATGACATATAGTCCCTAAGGTTGAGGGTTTCTGCTGGGTCGATTTCATTGGCAGTTGAAACAAAGTCCCCTGTATAGTCTCCGTAATGTAATTTTGCCTGCAAAGCATTCCCGTCTTGGTCAATTGTTGGACATGAGTAGGCTAAGTCATCGACGCTTGATACAAAGGGATAGAAGAGCTTTATTTTCTTTGCAGGGCCCTTGTTTTTTATCATATATTGGTCCTTTAGCAAGGCTGTTTTAGGGCTTTGATCTGCGATATTTGTAGTGAAGAAATCAAAAGTTAATTTACGACTAGCATTTATTTCATCCTTATAATCGGCAGATCCTAATATGAGCGGAAGGATTGGTCCCTCGTATTTCATAAATCCTCCGGCTTCATCAGTGGTGATTTCCTTGGATGGGCCCATAGAAGTACTGCCAGGAAGCCATTCTTTCAAAAAGCTAAGAGAAACAACGACTAGGGCCAGGCAGGCTGCAAGGGCTCCTATTTTTTTCCATGAAAAATTTTTATGCTTGGCCTTGGTATCAAGATCAACGCTTTGGCCCCCGACCTTGTAGGTCTCTTCTTCTAAGTCGCCAATGGCCTTAAAGAGAATTTCGGCATTTTTATTTCCCCTATTTTTCTTTTTCATAATAATCCCTCACTTTCTAAGATTTCTCTCAGTTTTTTTCTAAGTCTATGTAGCCTTGTCACTAAATTGTTGTACTTGTAGTTTGAATTTGAGGCGATTTCCTTAATTGGGATGGCGTAGAAGTAACGCTGGATAAAAATTGTTTTATCTTCGTCAGATAAATTATTTAAAAATTCATTTAAAATCCTTAACAAGTCCCTATAAATGACCTCTTCTTCCAAATCATAAATACCTGAAACAACCTCATCTAGCTCGTCAAGTATCAAAGGTATTTGCCCTCCTCCCCTTTTTTCGGCATGGGTTTTTCGATAGGAATCTAGGGACAAATTTCTAGTGATTTTTGCCAGAAATAATTTGAAAACATTAGGATTTTGCGGTGGAATAGTCCTCCAAGTTTCTAGGTAGGTATCATTAACACATTCCTCAGCACTTTGAAAATTATCCAAAATATTGTTACTAATCCTAAAGCAATAGGGTCTATATTTCAGGTCCGTTTCTTTGATTGCAGCTTCATTCCTATCAAAATATAATTTGATTATGTCCTTATCATCCATAAAATCTTTCACCCCCTCTATCCTATAAGACGTAAATTAGTGAGAAATATTACATAGTTTTCTATTTTTACAAGTTTTCCAAATTTTAGCTTATCTTGTCAATTATATACCCATTTTATTTATTCCCCTTCCTTACAAATCTTGTAATTGTATCATCTTTTTTTACTTGCTATAATTTATTTGTAATTAAGTTAACTTAAAAAAATACAAAGGAGAATTATTATGAAAAAAAATTTAAATGTTTTTGTTAAGGCGGCTCTTGTTTTTGGCCTTGCATTAGGAATGAGTGCTTGTGGCAAGTCTAAGGCTGATGTTGAGGTTGGATCTGATAATATTATTAGTTTTGAGGAGACTGAGAAAGACTTTGTTGATTCTGCTAAAAATCTTGATTGGCCTGAGGGTTATGAAATTCCTGACCATTTAGATGATGATAAGGATGCAACTTTTGAAGCTGGTTTCGGCAATACTAGGGCTTCCCAATATTGGGAGGCTGCTTGGCAGGAGGAATGGTTAAATAATTATAAAACCAATCCAGAAAAGGCAGAAAAGGCTCTTAAAGAGCTTGAAAAAGCTCCTGGTATGGCTTATATGGGCCCTGATAAATGTGATGATGCCACTAGAAAAGCTTTCAAAGATAGTCTAGAAAAGGCTAAGGATGGGGACCCTTCAGGTTTTGAAGAAAACCTAAAATTAAATGACCCAAGATAAAGCACAAAAAAGACGAGGATTTTTCCCCGTCTTTTTTCTTTGCATTTTATATTCTTTCTATAAGCCTTTTTTAAAATTTATAAAGCAAACACTTTTCGATTTATTTGCATGATGGAGTTTTTTCTCTTGTTTTTAGATTATGAAAGCCCCCTTCTTGTCTATTTCTAAAGCTTTTAGGTCATAAGTCTTTGATAGTTTTCCTAATTTTTCCCTTATTTCTTTTTCTGAACTATCATCGTCTTCTTTTAAGACTAGCATTATTGTAGATCCAGCACCGCTTAGGTAGTAGGCTAGGGCACGAGAATCTCTTATTATTTCCTCGATTTTTTCTATTTCTGGAATGAGTTTAAACCTGTATGGCTGGTGGATTTTATCTTGAAGGGCGATTTTAAAATTGTTTTCATCTCCCGATCCCAAAGCTAAAACCAACATAGCCACTCTCGAAATATTGAAAATTGCATCTGCCTTTGGGTAAGTATCCGGCAAAACTTCCCTAGCTTTTTTGGTTGAAAGTCTAAAGTCAGGGATTAGGGCCAAGAACTTAAACTTGTCTGAAATTTCAATTTTTTCAAGATAAACTTCCTCATTTTCTAAAATAGAAACAACCGCCCCACCGAAGATGGCTGGGGCCACATTGTCTGGGTGCCCTTCGATAGCAGTGGCAATTTTTAGGATTTCTTTTTTGTCAAAATCTCTTCCCATGATGTCAAAGGCTGCCATAATTCCCATAACTATGCAAGCTGCAGATGAGCCAAGGCCCCTTGATACAGGAATATCCGCTTCAAGGTCAAAAGAAACTGGCACTAGCTTTTCCTTATAAAAATCAAAGGAATATTTATAGGCTTGATAGATGAGATTTTCTTTTAGGTTTTCCTCAAAAATCTCTTTATCATTACTAGGCCTAAATTCACAAGTATTATAAAGTCCTAGAGCCAAACCCAAAGCATCAAAGCCTGGGCCCAGGTTGGCTGATGTGGCAGGCACAGCAATTCTCTTGCCACGACCAGCAAACTTAAGGACTTCTTTTGCAATTTGATCTTTTTCAATCTTTGTCTTGTGGATTATTTTTTTGCCCTTTAATTTCCTAATTTCCCTAGGGATTTTTACACCATTTTTCTCATAAAGGGTCATTATATTTTCAAATTCGTCGTCCTTTGGATTTTCTCCCAAAGCCCTTAGGACTGATGCGGCAAATTTATAAGGACTAGCTGTTGATAAAATCATTGTTTTCCCAAGTCCTAATTTATCTACAACAGCCTTAGCCACGCTTGTGTGGGGATCTATCAAATATCCCTCGCCTTCATAAACTTTTTTGATGGCTTCTTCGGTTTCCTTTTTATTTGCAAAGCCCGCCATAAATTCAGAAAAATCGCCCTCAAAAGAAAAGCTTCCCTTTTTTCTTAAATCTTCCATCTTTTCTCTAACAACCTTATCCGAAGACTTGTGGAAAATTAACCTTTCAAGATTTGACGAAACCAAAATATCCATGGATGGCGAAATTGTTTTGACTAGGTCTCTGTTGGCATCATAGGTCCCAGTTGTAAAGAAATCAGTCAAAACATTGTTGTCATTTGAAGCAATTATTAATTTTCCAACAGGAAGCCCCATTTCTTTGGCATAAAAACCTGCCAAAATGTCGCCAAAATTACCAGTTGGGACACAAAAAGATACCTTATCCCCACACTTTATTGCTTTTTTATTTACCAAATCTGCATAGGCATAGAAATAGTAAACAACTTGGGGAAGGAGCCTGCCTATATTGATGGAATTTGCTGACGATAGATAAGTATTTTTCTCTTTTAAGTCTGCCTTTATATTCTCATCATTAAAGATTTTTTTGACAGCACTCTGGGCATCGTCAAAGTTGCCTTCGATTGCTATAACCTTTGAATTTAACGAATCTGTCGAATCCATCTGGAGCTTTTGAATGTCACTAACACCCTCAGTCGGATACAAAACCAAAATATCAATATCTTCAGTATTGTAAAAACCTTCCAAGGCGGCCTTGCCAGTGTCCCCTGATGTTGCTGTTAAAATCAAGGTCTTATCCTTGATACCCAGGGATTTTTTTGCATAGGCCAGAAGATTTGGCAATAGGCAAAGGGCAAAGTCCTTAAAGGCCGATGTCCTGCCATGGTAGAGTTCTAGGTAATAGTCTTTTTGGTAGGCAATTTTTACAATCTCATCTTCAAAAGTCGAGTAAGACTTATCTATCAATTCCAAAAGGTCGTCCTTATCAAAATCTGTCAGATAAAGAGAAAGGATTTTCTGGGCCATCTTTGTGTAGGACAGGTCCAAATTTTCCCCGATGTCAAAGACTGGAAAATATTCTGGTACAAAAAGTCCCCCATCATCGGAAATCCCCTTCACAATGGCTTGTCTACCTGATATTCTTAGATCGGCATTCCTTGTCGATAAAAATTTCATAAGTCCTCCTCAATTTCCGCTAGGAAAAAGTCTCTTAGGTCTAAAAGTTTCGGTTTTAAGGAACTTAGGCTGACTTTTTTTGTCAAAATGAAATGGTCCTTATCGCATACTTTTTCAAACTTGATCAAATCTTTCAAGGCTGGGCTTACTTTCTCGCACCTAATGTAAAATTTATTTTCGAGAATATTTTCGACCTCATAGTGATTTTCTCCGTCATAAAAGGCTGGAATTTCCCTTCTTGATAAGATTCTCAAGAGGTCACGGACGATAGCTTCGGCAGTTTCAAGCCTTCCTGCCCCTGGTCCCTTAAGTTCATAGGAGACAAAATTTTCTCCCCAAACTTTAACAGCATTGGTTTCGTTGAAAGTTTTGGCAAAAAATTCGTCGTTTACAAAGCTAGGAATTACAGATATATTTATCTTGCCATCTTTTAGCTCTGACTTGGCCAGCATCCTGATTGAATATCCCATGTTTTTTGCAAAGTCAAAGTCAGCTTTTTTGATGTTTTCAATACCGAAAGTCGGGATTTCTTCCTCATTAATCTTTGCATTGTAAATCATCGAAGAAAGAATCCTAATCTTTCTCATAGAGTCAAAGCCGCCCACATCTGCTGTCGGATCAAGCTCTGCAAAGCCCAGGTCTTGGGCCTTTTTTAGGACATCTTCATAGGAAGCTCCCTCCATTTCCATTTTTGATAGGATATAGTTGCTTGTTCCATTCAAAATCCCAAAAACCTTGTCCATATTATTGAAAAGTGCCTCTTCCATAAGAGGATGGATTAGGGGAATTGCCCCACCAACCGCAGCTTCGTAGGAAAAGTAAACCTCATTTTCCCTGGCCAAGTCATTTAATTCTTCAAAATATTTTGAAACTACAGCCTTATTCGCAGTTAAAACATTTTTATTAGCCTTCATAAGGGCGACCATTCTCTGGTAGGTTTCTTCTAGACTTGTTGTCACATCAATAACTGTGTCCACATCCGAAGCTAAAATCTCATCAAAATCGTCTGTAAAAACCAAACTTTTTTCAAAGGGATTTCTTTTTTTGCCTATATTTTTAATTAAAACCCTGTCAATTTCTATATCCAGCTTATGTTTTCGTAAAATTTCTCTTTTTTTATATAAAATTTCCTCGACCCCTGTACCAACAGTGCCGAAGCCCATAATCGAAATTTTCAAATCAAATCTCCTGGTATAATCTTGCCTCAATCTTGCTTAGATCCATAAAACTCGTCATAAATAGCACGGATTGCCTTCTCAAAATCACAGGTTTCGACACCTATGATGATGTTAATCTCGCTTGATCCCTGGCTTATCATCTTGACATTGACGCCTTCCTTGGCAAGGGCGGTAAAGGTCCTAGAAGACACACCCTTTTCCTTTTTCATGCCACGACCAACAACAGCTATTAGGGAAATGTCCCTCTCCCAAGAAATGCTATCAACATTAAGATATATCTGCAATTCCTCGAGAACTTTTTTGAGTTTTGGCGTAATATAGGAATCTGCCACGAGAACAGAAACCGTATCAATGCCCGAAGGCATATGCTCAATCGAAATATCATTTGACTCAAAAACTGTAGTAAGTTTCCTAAAAAAATCCTTTTCGTTGTTCATATTTACCTTTTCCAGGGTAATAGAAGTGAAGTCTTTTTTACCGGTAATACCTGTTAGGATATGCTTATTTTTGATGTCAGAATTTGAAACAATGAGGGTGCCCGCCTTGGCTGGAGCATTAGTATTTTTGATATTAATCGGAATATTTTTGTCCCTAAGAGGGAAAATCGCCTCTTCGTGGAGGACATTGGCCCCCATGTAGGAAAGCTCCCTAAGTTCCTTGTAGGTAATAGTCTCAATTGGGCAAGGATTTTTGACAATCCTTGGATCTGCGACCAAAAATCCAGACACATCTGTAAAATTTTCATAGATCTGGGCATCCATGGCAGAAGCAATAACAGAGCCTGTCACATCAGACCCTCCACGTGAAAAGGTCTTAACATCGCCATCTTCCTGGCCATAAAAACCTGGGATGACAGCCCTGTCATGCTTTGATAGGATATTTTTTATATTTTCCTGAGATTTTTCTAAATTAAGTATACCTTCATTAAAGAAAATCAAATCCTTGGCATCAACAAAATCATACCCAATAAAGGAAGCAAGGACCTGGGCACTCATAAATTCACCACGACTAATAACAAAATCGTAGGAGGCCCCATTTGTAATCTCTTCCTTGACATCGGCAAGAATAGAGTCAATATCAATAGCAAGGCCAAGGTCATCGACTATATTTTTATAGACATCCTCAATTATTTTGTAAACCTCATTGAAATTTAGGTCGTGGTCACTTAGCTGGTGGCACATGGCAAGAAGGTCGGTGACCTTGTGGTTGTTATTGACACCCTTTCCTGGCGCAGAAACAACTATGTATTTGCGGTCCTTATCCGCTTGAATTATATCCTTAACTTTTTGAAGCTGGCCGGCATCAGCCAGTGAACTTCCTCCAAATTTAGCAACTTTCATCTTCTTCCCCTTTATCAAAAAATAATATAAAATCCTTAACTATATTTCTACATCACGTTAAAGCAATTTAAAAAACTATACAATTTTTATCCCGGTTGTCAATTATTAGATAACCATGGTAAAGCAGTGAAAACGTAACCTAAGTTGATACCATCAGGAAGGGGAATTTTTAATAAAATATTTCATCTCAAACAAAACTATTTCGCCATTTAATGGTATAGTAGAAATGAGAGTTAATTTTACATATTATTTTTAAAGGCTTGCCTTTTAGAGATTTTTTTATTATAGAAAGAGGATTTTATGGTTGATTTTGACGGAAAATTATTTTTTGCACCCATGGATGGGGAAGTTTTGGACCTTACGGACTGTGTAGACCCGATTTTTTCCCAAGGAATTGTTGGGGCTGGGGTTTTGATTATCCCTACTGGTTCCAAGGTTTATGCCCCTTGTGATGGCACAATTTCTATCATTGCCAATTGCAGGCATGGAATCGCTATTAAAAATCCAGCAGGTTTCCAGGTCCTAATCCACATCGGCATTGATACTGTTGATATGGATGGGAATGGCTTTAAGTCTTACAAAAAAGTGGGCGATAAGGTCGAAAGCGGAGATCTTTTGCTTGAATTTGACCTAGAAAAAATTAAAAAGGCTGGCAAAAATATCCAATCACCTGTTGTTATAACCAACCCTGAGATCAAAAAAGTTGAAATCCTCAAAAAGGGCACTGTTAATTACGGTGATGAATTTTTTAGGATTTGCGAGCCAAAATAAATAGAAAATATAGAGAAGAATAGAAAAGAAAGAATAAGTTAGGAGTTGTATGAAAAAATTAATTGCAGTTGATGTTGATGGGACCCTGGTTAATAGCAATGGCCAGATTACGGCGAGGACTCGAGAGGCGCTGATAGCTGCGACTAAGGCTGGTCATGAGGTGATGATTGTTTCGGGCAGGGCGACTTCCGGGCTAAGGCACCAGGCAAAGACCCTTGCCTTTGACAAATATGGCGGTGTCCTATCCTCCTTTAATGGTGGGGAGCTCTATGAATTTAAGGAAAAGAAAGTCCTCTCAAGCCACAGGATGGATTATGACCTAGCCATGGAAATCCTTGCATTTACAAAGGATCTAGACCTGGAACTTATGATTTTTGATAGAAAATATATCCTTACCGATAGGGCCGATGGTTTTTATGTTAAGCGTGAGTCAAAAATTATAGATATGGAAATCAAAGAAATTCCCGACCTTAGGGATAGGCTTGATTTTGCCCCAAATAAATTTCTTTTTGCCCAGGACCCTAAAAAAATTGACAAGCCTGCTAGGGAGCTTTTGAAGAAGTTTGGCGATGTGACTGAGCAGGTCAAGTCTTCTAGGTTTTATTATGAAGTAATGCCTAAGGGTCTTTCCAAAGGGGCATCAATTATTGAAGCTTGCAAGATTTTTGGAATTGACATCAAGGATACCATAGTTTTTGGCGATGAAATGAACGATATATCTATGTTTGAAGTGGCAGGTACTGGTGTTGCCATGGGAAATGCGGTTGAGTCTATAAAAAATATCGCAGACTATGTTACAAAATCGAATAATGAAGATGGAATTGCTTATTACCTAGAAAATTTTGTATTGAATAAGGAGTAGAAATGAATCTAATTGTTGCCCAATCAGGTGGACCAACCTCTGTTATTAACTCATCTTTAGCAGGTGTAATCGACAGCGGTATTGATAATGATTTTGAGAAAATTTTTGTTTCTATGAACGGGATTGAGGGAATTATTAATGAGAATATCAGGCTTGTGGACGCTGAGGTCTTTACCAAAGACAATATGACCAAAAAACTTAAGGCAAGACCTGCCTCTATCCTTGGTTCTTGCAGGTTTAAGCTTGACGATAACCTAGATAGTCCGGTTTATGAGAAGATTTTTGCCGTCCTTAAGAAATATGACATCGGACTTTTTGTCTATATAGGTGGCAATGATTCCATGGATACAGTCAAGAAATTAAATGCCTACATAGATCACAAAAAAATCGAGGGAATCAATGTGATTGGCTGTCCAAAGACAATCGACAACGACCTTGAAGGCATGGACCATTCTCCAGGTTTTGGATCAGCTGCCAAATATATAGCCTCAACCTTGAGGTCTTTAAGGTGTGATGTGGATATTTATGACCTTGAAAGTGTGACCTTTGTTGAAATCATGGGCCGCCACGCAGGTTGGCTAGCTGCATCAAGCCTTGTTGCAAATTACGATTACCCAAAAGATTTGGTAAATCTCTTATATATTCCAGAAGACGAAATGTCTATAGATGAACTCTTAGACGACATCAAAAAGGACTTGAAAACCGAGAAAAACCTCCTAGTTGCAATTGCTGAGGGCTTTAGAGATACAGGCGGAATTTTATCTGAGGAAGTTTTCACCAACACCAAAGATGGCTTCAACCACCCAATCGTGTCAGGAGTTGGCCAAAGACTTGCCGATTTAGTTAGGGATAGACTTGACATCAAGTCTAGGGCAGTTGAGCTAAATATCGTCCAAAGATCAAACACTCTTATTTCTGAAGTTGACTCGAAAGAAGCCTACAACCTTGGCTATAAGGCTGTTGAAATAGGAACCGATAGAACCAATCTAGTCCCAGTTTTAAGGAGAAAAGAAGGCAAGGACTACGAGGTTTATTACACAGAAGTAGCCCCAGATGAGATAGCCAACAGGGAAATGAAAATCCCGCAAGAATGGCTAGTTGACAAGAAAACCCTAGAAGAAAAAATCCAAGCCTACGCCCTACCTCTAATCGAAGGCGAAGTAGACCAAACCTACGAAAAAGGCATGCCAGTATTTGTGAAAATAGAAGATTTCACTAGGGAAATTTAGGAAAAACCAAAACCAGCTAGGCTCGAATTTTACGAGCTTGGCTGGTTTTTGTTTGAATTGATTTTGTGGGAATCATATTATTTATTGTATATATTCTATGATAATACTTTGAGGAATAGTTCGAGTAAAAATACACCCACCTCGAGGAGTAAAGCAACGAGAGGTCTCTATAGTTTTCCCCGAATTGGGTTCGCTCTTACATCGGGATTTTTGAGTGAATTACAAAGAATTGGGATAATAACAATGCATAGACGGAACCCTTGATGAAGAAAACGATGGAGGTCTCTCACCTACCTACGGTAGGATTCGAGACGGGGCTGTTAATTTAAGTTGATTTCAGGGTAGTTAGAAAGTTTGTTATATAAAGATAATTCTAAAAATCTGAGAAATAGTCCGAAGCTCCTCCCCTCGCTTCAGAAACGATGGTGTGAGTTCTAAGATATTCTTGAAATTATTTTTATACTCTTATTCAAAGAGTAAAACTCATCTAGCAATGTTTGGCGAAAGCCAAACGAGCATTACATAAACTAGAACACCGAGACCAATTCTCCCTTTTGTCGGGCAAAGATTTCTAATCAAGGGTTACATTACAAAAATCGCTTGTTTGAGGCGTAGCCGAGTTTGCGATTTTTAGCAACCTGAAGATTAGAAATCTATGTGGATATACGAACACTAATACAAGGAGACCACATTATCAACAGTTTGCCGTAGGCAAACTCCTTATCCCCCGAGAGGGGTCGCCCGGAGGGTGTAACGGAAGGGGTTTTAAAGGGGACCCAATGAGGGAACGTGCGAAACGTTCCCTTGGGGTCCCCTTTATTACGAAGATTCAACTGTAAATAAAATAATCACTTTAAAGATAAAGATAAAGATAATAACTTATCTAGGATAAGAAACCTACTTATGGTACGGCTCCTTATTTATTATCCTATAAGCCCTATAAATTTGTTCCATTAGGATGACCCTCATTAATTGATGAGGATAGGTCATTTTGCCGAAGGATATTCTGTAATTGGACCTTTTTAGGACATTGGCTCCCAGTCCATTTGATCCTCCTATTACAAAAACCATATCCCTGCCAAAGCCATCTAGCATTTCGTCTTGGATTAATTTTGCAAATTTTATCGAGTCCAGGGCCTTGCCATTTATTTCTAGGGTCACGACAAAGGCGTCGTCCTTGATTTTAGATAGAATTCTCTCGCCCTCAGCGGTTTTTACCTGGTCGATTTCCTTTTCTGACAGGGTTTCTGGGGCCTTTTCGTCGGCCACTTCCACAATTTCAACCTTATTGTAAGCGGTCATCCTCTTCTGATACTCGGCGATAGCCTCCCTATAAAATCTTTCCTTGATTTTCCCTACGCCGATTATTTTAATTAACATTAGTTTTGATTTTTGGCGTAGTCAGCGTAGGCCTGGCTAATCTTTGAAAATCCGTCATTTTCCAAGGCTTCTAGGATAATATCTCTCACTTCTGTAGTTCTTGTAATCCTCTTGTCGTCGCCATGAAATAGCCTATCTGCCACATCTTTTAGGATAATTGAAACATCAGATGTGTTTATTTGCATACCTGCCCTGTCGGCTGCGTTTTTAATTGATCTAGAAATCTTATCTTCATTGTATTTTTCAATATTTCCACTTCTTTTTACTACATATTCATCACGGCCTGTAACCATGGCCATGATTTCATCAACTGGCAAAGATTTGGCGATTTCTCCAAGGTCTAGGCCCTCAATCTTGTTATTTTTCAAAAAATCTGTCAATAAATTTAATATTTTTTCTGTCATTTTTTTCTCCTAAATTTCAAACATTCTTCTACTTATTTTTATACCCAAAACTCGCAAAGCTTATCAGGAATTGTAGTGCCTGTTGGGTAGGGTAATAATTTCGTTGAGTTCTTTTGGCAGTTTGATGTCCCTTTTTAAGGCAGCAAAGGAAATGGCGTCTTTGCCGTATTTTTTCCTGATTTCGTAGATGGCCTTATCGCAAGATTCTTCCTTGAAATATTTATCACATTCGGTGAAAATATCAAGCTGGCTGCCAGACCCTAGGGGCCTTAGCTTGGTGGCCCTGATGCCAATAGCCCTCACAGGCAAAGGCCAGTCATATTTTTGGCAAAATAACTTAAAACCAGCGTCTGCCAGGGTTATGGAAGATTGGCTGGCAAGTTTTAAATCAGTCGCAAAGTGCTGAGAGAAAAGCTCAGAATCTCTCACAAAAACCTCAACCCCATTGGCTTCAAGGCCAGCTTCCCTAAGCCTTCTTGATACAGAAAAGCTCAACTCCTGGATGACGTTTTTGACCTCGCCATTATTTACAAGGTCCTTCCTACAAGTCGAAGAATTGCCAATAGTTTTTATGATGTCCTTGTGGTTTATATCCACAACCGGGCGCCTATCTTCGCCCTTGGCATAGGTCCAAAGATAGACCCCATTAATACCGAGGAGATTTTGTAAAAGGCTAACAGGAGTCTTGGCCAAATCGCCCAAGGTGTAAATTCCAATGCGGTTTAGCTTACCCTTGGTGGCCCTGCCGATGCCCACCATGGCCTCGACCTTTTGTGGCCAGATTTTTTCCTTCCAATTATCCTGGTCAATGACTGTGATGGCGTCAGGCTTTTTCATATCTGATCCAAGCTTGGCAAAAATCTTGCAAAAAGAAACCCCAATGGACACTGTAAGGCCAACTTCTTCCTTCATACGCCTAGAAATTTCCTGAGCAATGTCCATTCCCGACCCAAAAAGCCTGGTAGAACCAGACACATCTAGGAAACACTCATCAAGGCCAAAGGATTCGACCTGGTTGGTGTAATCGTAGTAGATTTTCTTGGCCATTTTTGAATGTTTGAGGTATTGGTCATATTGGGGTGGAACGAGGATTAGGTCCCTGCAATGGGTCAGTGCCTCCCAGATTGGCATACCGGTTTTGACCCCCATTTCCTTGGCTTCCTGGCTTTTGGCAAGGATAATCCCGTTCCTATTTTTGGGATTGCCCGCCACAGCCATGGCCTTGCCCCTAAGGGCTGGATTAAGCTTGGCTTCTATAGATGCATAACAGGCGTTCATATCTGAATGTAGGATGATTCTCTTCATTGTAGACTCCTTCTTGTGAATATTTACTAAAAATCTTGATTATTCTGGACTCTTAATGTATAATTAAGACAATAAGTGACTGTAAGTAAATTATAAGACACTAAATGTCTTTTGTCAACAAAATTTTTTCAAAAATCTTAATTTAAAAAAGAAAAAGAGGAGTATTATGAGTTTCGCAAGCAAATTAAAAAGTCTAAGAGAAGAAAAAAAGTTAACCCAAGGTGAATTAGCTGAAATGGTTAATGTATCCCTAAAAACCATATCTCGCTATGAGCTAGGTCTGTCAAAACCAAGGTACAGAAAGACTTACGACCTCTTGGCCGATGCCCTAAACACCAGCCACGACTACCTAGTCACAGACGAGGAAGACTTCGTCCTAACCACCCGTGAGAGATACGGCTTTAAGGCAGGCAAAGAAGCAGAGGAATTAGTAGACGGAGTCATCGGTCTTATGGCAGGAGGCGAAATCCCAGAAGAAGACAAAAGAGCTATTCTAGACGCTATCTCCGAAGCTTATTATATAGCCAAACAAGACAGCAAAAAATTTAGGACAAATAAATAATGGCCTATGCCTATGATCAAATCTATGAGGATGTCCTTGACCTAATCAAAACCCACGGCACCCGTGATCCTAGAGAAATCCTTGAAGAACGAGGAGTCCACCTCATCCCCTTCAAGGAAGACACCAAACTCCTTGGCATGTATAAGATAATATTAGACAGTCGTTTTGTCTTCTACAATCCCCACGTCGACTACAGGATAAGGACCATGGTCTTTGCCCACGAACTAGGTCACGACCTCTACCACCAGGAAAATGCCAAGAAAACTTTGGTAGAATACGAGCTTTTCGACATCAATAGCGAAATGGAAATCGAAGCAAACATCTTTGCCGCCCACCTCTTATTAGATGAAAAAAGCCTCATGGAAGATATCATAGAAGGCTACACCTACAACGAACTAGCTAGCCTCTACGACGTCAACGTCAACCTCATGATTTTTAAACTAAACGAAATGCACAGGATGGGTATGCCCATCAGAAAAGAAAACCCAAGCCAGGCCGACTTCTTTAGGCAAATCGACGGCAAAGATTCTAGAAATTTGAGGTCCTACTAATGGGAAAGAGACTCACAGACCTAGTCAAAATAATCATAGACCAAAAAAAAGACATAATAGTTGCAGCTGATATGACAGTAGGCGCCGGCAATGATAGCTTGTATATCTTAGAAAATACAAAAGTAGAAAGACTCTACGGCTTTGACATCCAAAAAGAAGCTGAAATCAAGGCCAAAAAATTAATAGGAGAAGATCTAAGATTTATCTTTAATTTAGCTAGCCACGATCAAATTGAAAACTATGTAAAAGAAAACCTGGACCTTGCCATCTATAACCTAGGCTACCTACCAGGAGGCAACAAGGAAATCACAACCAAATACCAAAGCACAATCAAAAGCCTAGAAAAAACCCTAGACCTCCTAAACAAAGAAGGAATGATAATCCTAACCATCTACCCCGGCCACCCAGCAGGCAAAATAGAAAGCGAAAAAATCGAAGCCTATCTAAAAGACCTCGACCAGAAAAAATACGAAATAATAAAAATAACCTACCCAACCAGACCAAAAAAACCACCATATATTATTGTTATTCAAAAGAACTAGAAATAGTTCTTTTTTTCGTCCGAGATTAATGGTAGTAAAAACTTTGAAATCAAAGTTTTTACTACCATTAATCTCGGATTAACAGAAAAAAAGATGAGAAGCCTGGCTTCTCATCATCTTACATAATATTTTCCGTCTATTTCTTCTATTTTTGTGTTTTCTGGGCTAGTTGGGAAGTTGTTTGGGGCTTGTGGGCGGGTTTTGCTTTCGTT
Organism: Anaerococcus sp. C0059F3; assembly: GCF_056590475.1. Taxonomy (NCBI): domain Bacteria; kingdom Bacillati; phylum Bacillota; class Tissierellia; order Tissierellales; family Peptoniphilaceae; genus Anaerococcus; species Anaerococcus sp. C0059F3. The sequence goes on along the minus strand of NZ_JBWPWE010000006.1, from coordinate 28,605 downwards.
TATGGTTCTTGATTTTTTGATTTCTTCATCGGATTTTAGGAAGTAATCGTAGGTTACGAAGTCTCCTAGGTTTTCTATATCTTTTTCGCTGAAGTTTATTACTGGGTCGTCCCAGGTTGTGTCGATGTGGTACCACTTGCCCATGATTTTTACCATGTTCCACATATGATCTTCACCGTTTCTTAGTGACTTGCCTGTCAAAAACCTTGTTTCTAGACCCGCTTCCTTGGCCATTAGGTCAAAGAGGGTGGCGTAGGCGTTGCAAACTCCACCATTGCCGTAGATTATTGAGGCTGGGTGGTAGATTGATACTCCCCCGCTTTCTTCGTTTCTGTCCCCCTTATTGTAGAAATTTTTCTTGACTATATAGTCGTGGATGGCTTTGACTTTGGCATATTCTGTGAATGATGGGTCTATATTTTCCCCTACCCATTTTTTGACAAAGTCTGTTGTGGAGTATTCCATATCCACACCTACCCTGTATTTTACGTCAAACTTGGCCTTTTCTATATAGGTCTTGCCGTCCATGGATTTGTCCGGATTGTAGGTTGTATCTATCCTTGCTGATCCATATTGTCCATAGTAGAAATAATCGTCTTCCCTTGCCACGTCTAGGAAAAGGTCAGATATTTTTTGATTTGTACTTACCTCGCCAATATCTATGACAAAATAAGTATCCCTATTTTGGAGGTGGGGCCTGATTTGGTCTCTGATTTTCATATTGTCCCTATAAACAGCCTGGATGTTTTCAACCTTATTTAAGGTTTTCTCGAGGGAATCCATGAGGATTTTGACCTTGTCGAGTTTTTCCTTGGAAATTTTTAGCTTATCTTCCCTCATGGCTGTCCCTACCTCGTCTAGGACATCCCTATATTTTTTTGTGTCAATCTTTAGGAATTTTTCCTCGCTTGCCGTGGAGGCATAGGATTTTGGGCTAGCCAAAACCAGGCCCAAGACTAGGATGAGGGCAATTTTTTTTATAATTTTCATATCATCTCCATAATAAAATAACTAGCAGGACCAGTCTACGTCGCGATGGACCTTATATCCTGCTAGTTATATTTTTTATAAAATAGCTTCTGCTTTTTTAATTAAAGCTTCTGATTTTTTAACCAAGGCTTCTAGCCTAGGTCTAACATTAGCAACCTTTTCTGGTGATGTTTCAAATAAGAGCTTTACAGCACTGATAGTAACTTTGCTATCTTCTACCAAAGCTTGTAATTTTACTGTTTTGCTTACACTTTTTGCAGTTTGGCGCTTCATCTCTTCCTTGATTTCCTTAAGCTTGGCTGTAGCTTGGCGGAGCTCTAGGAATGTAGCTTTATCGCCCTTATCAAGGACTGCACGTCCCTCAGCCATGGCCACTTCATAGTCGGCCTTTATTTTTGCTGATACATGAGAATTGTAAGCCTCGCTGCTAACTACATCTATATAGTCATCTACAGCATTTTTTAGGTTAGCCTTTTGTTCAGCATATTGTTGTTCTTGGCTTGCCTCTGCCGCATAAACTTCGCTTATCCTAGCCTGACCTAGACCCATAAAGGCAAAGTTTATAGCCAACAGAGAGGCCATTATCTTCTTATTTATTTTCATACTTATCCCTTAATTCCATCAAGTTTTTTTAAGGCTTCTTCAGCTTTTACTGCCAAAGCTTCAGAGTTTTTAATTAATTTTACTAGCTCAGCTTTAACAGGTTTTACTTTTTCTGGAGTTATATCTAATAATAACTTAGCAGCCTTAACAGCTATCCTATTTTCTTCGAGTGATTTTTGTAGTCTTTGTCTTTGAAGTTTTACTTTTTCATCTTCAACCTTATTTTCCACTAGGGCAAGTCTGGCTGATTTTAATGCATCAGTTAGTTCCTTGTATTCCACAGCAGTCTTTGTGCTTGCCTTATCTTCAACACTTGTTTCTGCAATTCTTAGGGCAGATAGGAATGAATCAAAACTCTTCTTTGTATATTTGCTAGCATCATTTCTAAGCTTAGCTGATATAGCTATCTCTTCTTTCAAAAGAACCTTGTTTTCAAATGGTGCATAAGCCTTAGTGATAACTTCTTTTTTATCCTTTAATTCTTTGTAATAAGAATCAGCAAGAATCTTGTTGATGTTATCATTACTATCATTCAAAACCACAAAATCATAGGCCTTGTGATAAGCCTTGAGGTAAGCTTCTCTTTGTGTCTTTGTAGCTGCTGTGAAGGCAAAAGATTTAACAAATTCATCATTTGCACCTACTAATTCTTTTAATTCTTTGATTGAAGCCTTCTGTCCATCAAGATCGTCCATAGCTATCTTAAGATCACTTGTAGCCATTAATAAGTTTAGCTTAGTAGTATCATTAAGAATATTAAGAGCTGACCTATTAAAAACTTCTTTAGCTGCTGTAATCTGTCCGTCTAGAGCTTTTTGACGAAAATCTCTAGCATTGATATATCTATAGCTTTTCTTAAGTTTTTCTGCTTCATTTATTGTTTTTTCTAAATTTATATATGCGTCATAGTATCCTTGACTTGATAAAACAGTTTCTGTTGCGAAAGCTTTTTCTACCTTAGGTCCAAAAACTGTTGCTGCAAGAGCTGCTGCAAGCATAACTTTTTTAAAATTATTATTTTTCATATTTTCAACCTTTCTATTGTAAATATTTCTACCTTTAATATACTCTTTTTACCCATTTATAAAAGATAATAAAAGAGGCCTAGCAAAATTATGGACAAATACAATTTGAACCTTGGCCGGACTAGGCCCTCGCCTAGCCTTTTTGTGAAAATAGGCGTGGTTTGTCTTACTTATCTTTTTTTGCTTAGCCTCTTACTTATTTTATAGGGATTCTAGAGCTGCTTCTGCCTTTTCAATTAGTGCGTTAGAATCTTCTACTAATTTCTCAAGTTTAGCCTTTGTTTCTTCAGAAAGTGACTCTGGAACTTCTTCTAGAAGGATTTCTGCTGCTCTGGCTTGAACTCTATTGTTGAAGATTGCATCTTCAAGTCTTTCCTTAGCAGTCATGCCAGGATCAGTCTCAGCTTCGTTAGAATCTTCGCCTTCTTTTTCTGTAGGCTCTTCGCCTTCTTTTCCTTCTTCGCCTTCTTTTTCTGTAGATTCGTAATGGTCTGCGTCTTCTTCGCCTTCTTTTTTGGCTGCGTCTTCGTTACTTGTTGGCTCTTCTACCTTAGTATCTTCGCCCTTCATCTTGTTTTTAAGACTATCACAACCTGTAAGAGTTGCTGCGATTAAAAGAACTGCTAGAATTTTTTTGTTAGTTATTTTCATTTTTGTCTCCTTTTTTAGATGTTAATTTAAATATTCCTAGAGCTGCAACAAGAACTACTGCAACTTTAGCTATTCCATTTATACCCGTTTTTACAATTGAACCAGGATTTGTTACTGTAGAAATAGGTCTACTTGTTGTAGGCACCTGACCTTGTGGAACAAGTGTCTGAGTTGCTGCGAATTTTGGATTGATAAGGTCATTTAATTCCTTTTCAACCCTCAAAGCATCATCCATAGTCATATTTTCACCAGAAAGACCATTGATTTTATCAGCTATAGCCTTCCTATCGGCTGGATTTGCTATCTTCATTTGATCTTTCTTAAACCTAGCGGCTAGGTCATGGATTAATTTATCAAACTTATCGCCATCTAGGGCATTTTTGGCATTTAATAATTTATTATAAACCGCCCTGACTTGTTCTTCTGTTGGTTTATCGTTCTTATTAATAAAATCTTTAGCTTCACTAAACGCAAGGTCATAGGCATCTCTTAGGGCTTTTTGGGCCTTTTTATACTTAAAGCTGCCTTCCTTAAGCTTCTTATCTTCAGCAATCAAATTATTAAGGTCTTCAAGAAGTTTATCACGAGTCTTGTTTGGATTCTTTTCCCACTCTATTTTCTTGATAATCTCTTGGATCTCTTTTTCTTGCCAAACAGCATCTAAGGCACTGAAAACAGCCTTTTCATCACTGCTTGTTTCGTAAAGTTTCAAGGCATCGTCGAGTTTTTGCCTCAAGGCTTGTGGAAGTTTCTTATATTCTTCCCCATTTTTATATTCTCTAACAGCCTTTAGGATGTAATAGTATTTGTTAGACAAATATTTTTCTTTGCTAATCTTGCCATCCATAAAGTCCTTGGCATTATTAATTGAATCAAGCAAGTCTTTTGCTTCTTGGCTATCGAGTTTGCCTGCTTCTTTCAAGGCCTTGGCTGCTTCTACCAATTCCTTATAATTCTTTGCCGCATCCTTTATATTTTCATTAGAGCTAACTGCAGCCTTTTTGTAGTCTTCTGTCTCCAAGAATAGATAAGAATCATAAATAGCATAAGACAATTTCCTAGCTTGGCTAGTCATCTCGTCCTTAATCTCTGCCCTAGCATCAGCCAACTTTTTGTAAATAACATTCAAAATATTGGCATCTGGAGCGGCTTTCTTAAGCTCTTTTTCACCATCTTCTACTAATTTCTTATAGTTTTTGATGGCTTCTTCCTTCTTAGAATCTTTTTCAGCATCCTTATACTTATCTGATTCTCTGAAAGTTTTATCGTCATCAACTAATTTTTGAAGCCTGCTAGTCAAAAACTCAGCTAGTTTAACTACAGATTCGTTAAAGTTCTTGTAGGCCTTATCCAAATCTTCAAGGCTTGCCTTCTTGTCATCAGCAAGCTTAGCTGCCTTTTCCCTAGCCTTTGTGTAGGCTTCCTTAGATTCTTTTGTATCCTTGGTATCGTAGATTTGCTCAATCTTTATACCCTTGGTAAGGCCTAGCAAGCCTTTGATGGCATCCCTTGCCTTATCCTTGTCAGAAAACTTATCAAAGCCAGCAAGGGCATCATCAAGTGCCTTAGTAGCCTTTTCGATTTCTTCGTCTTTTACAGATGCTGGATCTTTTTCATATTTATCTCTCAAAGCCTCAGCCCCTACTAAGGCCTTAAAGAACTTGTCTTTTTTCTCTTTGTCGGCCTTGTCATAGGCATCGGAATAGAAAAATTTATTTCCCTTTTCGATACTAGACTTAAGTTTGTCGAATTTTTTGTTTTCTTCCTTAGGGACGGCTTTTACATTCTTGGCCTTATTGATTTTTTCTGTAAGGTCCTTAAGCTGAGCTTCCAATTCTTGGTAGTCTTTAAGATCCCTTTTAATACCATTTTCATGGCTTGTTTTATAGACTATTGCCTTTGCAATGGCTGCCTTGTATTTACTTTCAAGGTCGATATCCTTTAGACCATCCAAAGTAGCCTTGCTTTCTTTTACATAAGCAGACAATTTCTTTAAGATGTCTTCGGAACTTGGCTTATTTTCAATATACTTGTAGTCTGTAGCCTGGCTGTCGATATTGTATTTTGCATCAGCGAGGTTCTTCACGGCCTTAGCTATATCCTCATAAGTGGCCTTATCAATACCACGATGTTTTTCTAGTTCTTCATAAGCATCTTTATATGCTTTTTTTAAGCCATCTGAAGCTAGGATAAACTTATCAGACTTTAGGAAATCCTCATAGCTTTTAGCTAAAGCCTCGTAGTCTGCTTTGATATTTTCATATTTTGTCTTATCTAAATTTGCTTCAAAAGCATTGATTTCATCTTCACTAGGATTGAATTCTTCTTCATCTGCTAATTCTTTCTTATAATTTGTGAAGAAATCAATCAAATCCTTGTCTAATTTAAGTAAATCTTCTAACTTAGCATTCTTAAGATTTTCGGTCTCTAGTTGTTCCTTAGCTTTATCAACAAGAGCCAAACCTTCCTTATATTTAGGATCTTCCGCCTTATCTCCATGTTTTTCTAGAAGTTTAACTATTTTTAGAAGATTAGTCTTAATATCCTTATTTATAGCGTCAGCATCAACATTAGCCTTAGCCTTTTCGGCAAGACTTTTGTATGCTGTTTCTATAGAGCTAATACTATCCTTCAATTTATCCGCACTTGGACTAGCTTTAATAATGATTTCCTTAGCATCATTAATAGCTTTACTAAGATTATTTTGGGCATCCACGCCCGCAAAGTTATAAACTGAAGATTCCTTCGTATGTTCAAAATCTTCAATATATGCCTTAATCAAGGAGGCCATATCGTCTTTATTAAGTTCTACCGTGCTCACCTCAGTCGCATAAGACTCACTCACAGCCCCCGAAACAGGGCTTAGGGCGAGGCCTAGGGTCAAAAGGCTTGCAATTAATTTTTTATTCATATCTATCTCCCCACAAGCATAAGCCTGTTAGCCTAATTATAATATATCTGGGCATTCTTGTCAACAAATACCTAGATTTCAATACTTACAAGGCTTATTCGTACTTGGCAAGTAAGACTCTACCCTTCCTAATCAAATTTTCCTGGTTTGCCATCAAAGTATCGAGCTTATCCCTCACATCAGCCACCTTATTAGGCGCTAGATCAATAAGCTGTTTGCAAGCGGCAATGGTAGTCTCAGCATCAGAAATAGCCCTCTTAAGATTGTCGATTTTCTCCTTATCCCTAATATTAAGCAAACTCTTGCGCTTAGCCTTGGCCAATTCAAGGGCAAGGCTCTTCTCCTTAATCTTTTCAACAAGGACCTCGTTGGCCTTATCAAGATTATCCCCGGTAACAGACTCAGCAATGGCATTGACATAGTCAACCAAAAGCTCATCGTAAGCCGCCTTATTCACCCCATCTTTCATCACAAAATATCCCTTAAGATACTTATAAAGGTCATTGGCATTCCTAGGACGAATCCTAACCCCATTCAAATTTGCCCCATTAAGGAAATAAACCCCAAGCATAGGCTGCTCCAAAGACGGAGTCGCATTAGCCACATACTCATCAAGCTTACTAGAAACAGAAAGCAAATGCTCAGAAATTGCATCTTTGTTAGAAACATACTTGCCAGACTTATTCACATAGGCACGCGAAGACTTATTCACCTTAGAAAAAGTCTCCCCAAAAGCCTCAACCTGGCTCTCAAGCTCACTAATCTCACGGTCAAGCGCCTTAATCCTAAGATCAAGATCACCCTCAGCCCCAAAAGCCAAAGAAGGCCCAACCAAAGCCAAACTCATAGCAAGTGATAAAACTCTAAGCTTCTTATTCATAACAAACCCTTTCTTGTAAAATCAACTAGGAAACAATTAATACTTACTAATATTATACCCCATTCTTGATTTCGTCTTAGTTAATAGTAGAAGTGTTTGCTTTGTTTTTTTTGATATGGTTTTGATTTCATGTAAAAAATACTATTATACTATGGAAAATAGGACGAATAAAAAAACACCCACCTCGAGGAGCCAAGCGACGAGAGGTCTCTATAGTTCTCTATAAATTGGATTCGCTCTTTCATCGGGATTTTGGGTAAATTATAAAGGATTGGGATAATAACGATGTATAGACGAAACCCTTGATATTCTGAACGATAAAGATCTCTCACTCCGTTCGAGATGAGTACTGTGGGTTTGAGTTTTGTTTCAAAGAATTTATTGAGTTGTGATATTAAGAATAATTTAAAACTTTGGGAAATAGTCCGAAGCTCAATCCTCTCATCCTCGTCTCGACCGAGCGTAGCGTAAGCGGAGAAAGTGGAGAGATCTCTTGCCACCTATATATGACCAATATGATATGGGTGTCTAGTCCATTTTCAAATCAAAGACCTTCCCCTACAACAAATCCCAATACAAATCCTTCCATTTTGGATTCATCTTGCTTATTATTTTATCTTTCTTTGCTCTGCTCCATTTTTCTATCTGTTTTTCTCTATCACGAGCTTGTCTTATATCGTCATAGCATTCAAAATAAATCAGCCTTGTAATGTTATATTTATCAGTAAAACTATCCTTAAAAAGGTGCATCTTGTGTTCATAAGTTCTACTAATTAGATTAGTGGTTGAGCCTTTATACAACACTTCATTTGTCGCATTCGCCAATATGTAAAAATATCCAGCCATGATTGCCTCCTAATATTTGCTATTATTTATATACCCGATATTAGTTTTATTAATTGTTTAGGTGTTGATCTTATGGAGATGTTGACGAATGTATGAGCAGAGCTAGCTTGTAGTTGGCGTAGGAGGTCCCTCCACCTCGGTCGGGACGAGGGGTGTTGTTCAAACTTGGTTTCAAAAAAATTAGATGATTGTAATAATAATATTAATTTAAAACTTTGGGAAATAGTCCGAAGCTCAATCCTCTCATCCTCGTCTCGACCGAGCGAAGCGAGTGGAGAGATCTCTTGCCACCTGTATATAACCAATATGGTAAGGGTGTCTAGATTATTTTAGGATGAGGTGTTAATTTTACGAACGTGTTGACGAATGTATAACCAGAGCTCATCCGAAATTGGACGAGGAGGTCCCTGTCTCCCAGAGCCGACGGGCTAGCCTAAGCTCGGGACGAGAGTTGTCGGTCATACTTGATTTCAATGAATTTGTATGATTGTTATACTAAGAATACTTTTAAGCTTGATTAACAAAAAGACAAGGCAGTAGTTCGTACCTACTGCCTTTTTTGTCTTCAATTCTCATAGAGAATAGTTACGTTTTTGTTTCCTGGCCAAAGCCAAGAGCTTTTGTTAGAGGTGGCTTCTCTTGTCTTCATTATATCATTTTTTGGCTATTTTATAAGTTTTAATTGTATTTTCAAAACTTTGTCGGAGTGGATAAGCAAAAACTCTTTTGACCCTTATTTTATTTTCTCAATAGCCACATACCTTCTCTTTCCACTGACAGAACCTATATAGGAAGCCCGTATGTACCCCTCGGCCTCCACAAGTCTATCGTAGTAGACTTTTGCTCCGGGGTAGTAGACTGCTACTATTGGTGCGTAGACACTTGGGGCGGCTCTTACATTTGTTGCGACTCTTATTATCGCCATTCCTATCTTATCAATTATCCTCTCTTGGCTCATCCTCCTATCAATCGGCCTAAAATACCTTTCTCTAGCCGACCTTTTGCGGTCCAGGACAAAACCGAGGCCTCTTTCCGTATCTTGGATAGAAACCCCATTTGCCCTGTATGAGCAATGGATAATCTTATCCTTAGCCAGGAAAATCCCTGTATGGCCGCCAGCACCAGCCGACCTGCCCTCGATTCCCCTTATAAAAATATCCCCACGCCTCACATCTTCATAGGAATAAATTTCCTCAAAAACCTTGCCCTTAAGCTTATAAAGACTCTCGGTATTGCCGATAAGAGTCCCCCTTGGCAAAAATCTGCCCGCAATCAAAGCGTAATAAACAAAGGACGAGCAATCATAAAACCTTGGACCCAGCCTTGCTGGGTAAGCCATAGAATAGCCCACCCTCCCCACCTTGGAGAGGGCGAAATCAATCATTTTTTCTCTAGTCATAATCCTCCTACTTCTTAATCTCCCTCAAAATCTCATCAAGCTTGCCATTAATCTGAACAATCAAAATGAGATTCATAACAATCGGGAAACCTACTTGTGAAATTAAATCAACAATGTCCATACTAACATAGAGGCAAAAAACTTGCTGGCCTTTCTTTATCGCTAGCAAATATCAAAGCTGGCAAGAATTAAAAAAGAAAAAAAATCTTTGTCCTCGCCCTTAAAAATCCTACTAAAAAAGCCCTAGACCAAGCCAGGGCAAATTTTGTTTATAAAGGCAAAAACCTTGTTTTTCTCGATTTTAAATAGAAAGAATGCCTCATTCTCCTTTCTATAATTTTTTTAGCCGGCTAATAATATATAGAAATTAAGCCGCAAATGTCCCGAATTTTTTCTTCAAAATCTCCACCAAATAAAGAGCGATGGCGATTAGAATGGTCATAATGAGGAAAACTAGAGGCACAGGAACAAAGTCGAAAAATGCAATCGGCACCCTTGTTAGATACCCGTAATTTGCGCCAAGGGCCAAATCCATGGCAAAAATCACAGAATTCATAGCCAATGAAGCTAGGCCAATCTCCTTAAAAGTCAAGCTTTTTGGACGGTTCACAGTCACAAGCAAACCACAAGCCATAAGGACGTAGTGGTTAAGGATATAGGTCAGGTTGGTCACATGAGGCCAGGCAAATTTCGAAGGGTCTGGCACGGCAAAAGCCACCAAAGTCCCCACCAAAGCCAAATCCGCAAAAAAAGCCATAGACTTTTCCTTCTTCAAAAGGAAAGCAATCGGTAAACAAATCCCCGCAATCCTGCAATGATACAAAGGCAGCCCCTCCAAAAGCCACAAATCGTGATCAAGAGTGTACCAAAAATACAAAATCCCCTGCAAAATCACACTAGCCACAAGCAAAAGTTTCAAAAGCCAAGCCTTCTTCCTGAATTGATATATAACAAATAAAAATAAAACAAGCCCCAAACGCACCAAATGCATATTAAAAGTAAAACCTGCGTCAGGAGTAGTCCTAAAAAAATAATCCATAAAAATTCCTTTCTTGATAATACCTTATTATACCCTAATCTTTATTTCGTCCGAGATTAATGGTAGTAAAAACTTTGTAGGCAAAGTTTTTACGGTTTTCAAAATTTCTCAAGGTGCAAAGCACCACAGCAGAAATTTATGAAAAACCTTATGTAATTTTTTATAAGCGATGCGACGAATAGGAGCATTGATTGTAAAAAGATTACGTTCCTTAGCTGTTAATCCGAGATTAAATGTATCATAAAAATAATCTCAGCCAATTACGTGGCTGCTCCGTTCAAAGGGGACCCCAGGGGAACGTTCCGCACGTTCCCCCATCGGGTCCCCTTAAACCCCTTCCGTTACCCCCTCCGGGCGGCCACTCTCGTGGGATAATGTGTTTGCCTTCGGCAAACGTATTGGTATGGAGGAGCCGCTGTTTGAGAATATTATTATCCAAACTTTTAAAAATCCCAAGCCTCCTAAAAATTGCAATCTCGTCTGACTTGTGTTTTATATTTAAAGATTGGTTCACAGTATTTATAATGCTTTTATTCGTAAATTACTGTCAGTGCAATTTTCTTCACGGCGGCTTGGGATTTTAAAATACTAACAATATATAAAAATAAAATAAATAAAGTATAATATACGTGTTATCATCGGCCCACAGGGTGGGAGGAGGTGATTTCATGTTAATAATAGAACTCATTGTATCCATCATAGCACAAGTAGTTGGTTACTACTTGTGCAAGTTGGCTAGATGGAAAGCTAAATAACAGCGATGATAATTAGCACAAAAAAGACGAGCATGCGGGCTCGTCTTTTTTTGGTTATTCCATGCATTGTAATAGAACTCATGGTTAATATTAATATACCAATTATCAATAATTTTTCAACTCATTTCAACTTATTCTTAAAATAAATCAATTAAATTCAACATCATTATATAAGCACGCTTATATGTTATCGAAAAAGACGAGCAGGCAGGCTCGTCTTTTTTGATCCTATTGATGAATCTTAGCATATATAATTTCCCTGGCCAAAACCAAGAGCTTTTGTAAGAGGTGGCTTCTCTTAAGATAATTATATCATTTTTGGCCTAGTTTTCAAGTATGGGGTGTCACTTCGAATATTCTGGTCCTGAGTTTATAAGGTCCCTCGGCGGCCTGCGGCCTTTGTCGGGACGGCACTGTAGGATTTAGGTATCTTTCTAGCAATGTTTAGCGAAAGGCAAACGAGCCTTGGAACTTTTTATACTTTGGGAATTAATTTCTAAATATTAAGATTATTTATAATCACAGATTGCGTTAAGAAAACTAATTGTTTGAGCTTTAGCGAGTTATTAGTTTTTAGCAATATGTGATTATAAATCAGTTAGGATAACAACTATCTAAAACAAGGTAACCCCCATACCAATAGTTTGCCGAAGGCAAACACCTTATCCCCCGCGAGGGGTCGCCCGGAGGGGGTAACGGAAGGGGGTTTAAGGGGGACCCGATAGCGGGAACGTGCGAAACGTTCCCCAGGGGTCCCCCTTGGTACGAAGCAGTTATGTCAATGACTGAAATAATATAAAAGATAAAGACAATATTAAACCTTAATTGATTTTAGTGGAATAAAAAAACCTCCCTTTTTTAAAAAGGAAGGTTTTTGTCAAGTGAGTACCCGGGTATTTATTTTTTTAGAAAAGTCCTAAGAGTGCACTCTTATTTTGGACAATTCTTGAGATTCTAAATTAATTAGTCTCTTTTGCTTGCTGCGTATGCAACTGAAGCTGCTGCTAGGATACCTGCAACACCTGCTACTCCAGCGATACCTGTTTTAGCGTTGTTACCAGCTTTTCTAGAAGGAGCTTTTTCTTCTGGTTTCTTTTCTTCTGGTTTCTTTTCTTCTGGTTTCTTTTCTTCTGGTTTATCTTTGATAAGTTCTTTGATTTCGCTTGTTGTAGAGTCTAATTCTTTGATTAGAGCGTCTGTGTCATCAGCTTCTTCATCAGCGTAAGCTGTTGCGATGAAAGCCATTTTCTTTTCAGCTGCAGCGATTTTAGCGTCAGCTTTTTTAACAAGAGCTTCGTTTTTAGCAACTAGAGCGTTAAGTTTAGCTTCAACGTTTTTGATCTTTTCTGGAGAAAGTTCTTTTAGAAGTTTAACTGCTTTGATAGCTGTAAGAGCTTCTTCTCTTGCTCTCTTAAGTTCTTCAATATTGTCTTTCTTAACTGCTGGTTTAGCTGGTTTAACAACTACTTTACCATCTTCGATTCTTAGGATATCTCCTACAGCTGATGCATGACTTTTTAGTATTTTGAATTCATCATCAAATTTGTCTGTTAGAGCCTTTTCATTATCTAAAGCAATACCGTATGCACCATATGCGTTTGCAAGTTCTTGTTGAGCTTTAACTAAATCAACTAGAGCTTGTGCTTTTGGAGCTAGTTTGTTTTTGTCAATTTCTGGAAGACCTTCTTTTTTCTTCTTAACTAGTTCAGCATGTTTAGCTACTGCTTCATCTAATGCCTTTGTTTTTTTAGTAACTTCAACTTTTAAAGTTTCTAATGTATCTTTGTTTGCATTTTCTTTTTTATCATATTCTGTGTTGTAATTTTTTACAGCTGTCGCAACATCAGATTTTGCTGTTGTTACTGCCGCTGCAGCTTGAGCGATTTGGGTATCAATATCTCCTGCTGCTGCATCATCTTTGTCAGCTGGAAGTTCTTTATATTTCTTTTCAGCATCTTCTGCTGCTTTTTTAGCTGCTTCATATCTAGCTTTAGCTGCTTCAACTACTTTTCTTGCTTCGTTTCTTTCTTCGAAGTATTTTTGAACTTTAATTAATTGTTCATTATATTCGTGTTCAACAATATTTGTTCCTGTTCCGTTTTCTGCTGCAACTGCTGGAGCAACTGCACCAAGACCTAGAGCTAGTGCTAATGCACCTGCTGCTAATTTATTCATTTTCATAATTTTAATTCTCCTTTGAATTACTTCTTTTTTGTTTCGTACTTTGTGTACTCACTTTACATTTATAATCTTACAATCTTTTCTCCACATTGTCAACACATTTATGCAAATTGTCAATATATATAAAATTTTGCTAAATATTGCTACAATATTTCTACACAATTCATGAGATTTCTTATCCGAGATAAGTTATCTCCTCGACGGAGTCCTTGTAAGATATCTGTTAATATACTATTGTTTTGGATAAAATCTAGTTTTCTTTCGTCCGAGACGAAACAATCTTTTTTCACTAGGTGAGTCTATTAATCCAGGATCAGCATCTTATAATTTTCTTTTAATATTATCTTCTTATTATAGATTATCATTCTACTTACAATTGAATCTTCGTAACTGGGGAGTCCCAGGGGAACGTTTCGCACGTTCCCCAACTCGACTCCCCAGACCCCTTTCGGCTACCCCCTCCGGGCGACCCCTCGCGGGGGATAAGGAGTTTGCCTACGGCAAACTATTAATATAGAGGAGCCCTTGTTCTAGTTGGACTATCTCCAAACTTTTTTGACATTCAGTCGGCTAAAATTTGATAACTCGGCTAAAGCCTCAAACAATCAAATTTTTTGACGCCTCCTTCATTTACAAAAATAATTGGTCTTGGGATTATAATTTCTTTGTTTGAAAATAAACACTAATTTAGCAATGTATGGCGAAGCCACACGAGCCAGCACTTTCTATAACTTCGAGACCAGTTCTCTCTTTTGTCGGGCAAAGATTTCTAATAGAAAGCCCCGTTAAGAAAACTGATTGTTTGAGGCGGAGCCGAGTTATCAGTTTTTAGGGGCTTGATTATTAGAAATCTCTGGGGAGATACGTAATCTTATACAAGGTAATTCTCTCTACACAAAAAAGCTTGCCGATAGGCAAGCTTCATTATCCGCACTCCGCATAAGGAGCCGCTCGGGGGTGTAGCGGAAAAGGGGCCTGGGGGAACCCAGTGAGGGACCCTGCGGCGCTCTAAGCCGCTTGGGCAAGTTGTCCCTTGGGGTTCCCCCAGTTACGAAGATTCAACTGTAAATAAAATAATCATATATAAGATAGATAGCTTATCTCGGATAAGAAAGAAAAAAATAACTTATCTTGGATAAGAAACCCACCAATTTTTAGGAATCAAAAAGGTAGCTACCTATCTTTTTAAGTAAGCCGTCATATATTTCAATGTTTTTTCCCTTTGTAGGGTGGTTTGGAGGATTTCTTCCATTAGTAGGGCTCTGGCTAGGATTTTGTTTTGGATTAGGGCTTTGTTGGTGGTGAGACTTTGGATTTCTTCTCCTGTGTCTAGGATTATGGAAGTGCCTTTGATTTCCCTGATGAATTTGACGTTGATGAAGGCTCGGTTGTTTTCCATAATGTCGGTGGATCTGATTTTGAATGGGAAGAAGACGTGGTTAGAGTCTATGGCGTAGGGGATGTTTCTTGCGATTTGGTAGGTTTCTTTGATTTTTTTGTCCATCTGCCTTTTGTTTTTGCCTTTGGCTTCGTAGAGGTTTTTGAGATAGAGGGCGGGTGTGCGTGGGTCGAGGAAGGATTTGTCTTCCCTATATATACGGGAATATATTCCCTTGCCTTTCACTTGCTCTGGCAAGATGGCGATAATTTCATAGTACATATATTCTCCTTTCTAGTCCGTGTTTGGACTTTAAATGTACTTTTATTGTACAGTGAAATTTGATTTTTGGCAAGGGGTTTGAGGGGGATTTGGCTTAAAGGCTTTTAGGGGGGTGGGCTCGAGGCTCCACCCCTCTCGTCTCGACTAAGTGAACGTAGCGAATAACAAGCCCGTCGGCTCTAGGAGACTGGAGAAGCCTCTGGCTTCCTTTGTCTAATCTATACGGTATAGGTGTCATGGTAATTTTAAGATAGATTATTATTATTAATTAAATATGTTATAATATAATTATCTCCTGAAAAAAAGAAGGTGAGACTGATGGAGATATCACTCTATTTGTTGGAAAATTTATTTTTTCCACTGCTAGTGGCTTTAATTGTCTTATATATTGAAAAATATATAGATGACGACGGCACTAGCAAATAATAAAAAGACGGTAGCTGGAACTACCGTCTTTTTTGATCCTCATGGAGAATCTCACTCTATTTGTTTTGTTTCCTGGCCTAAGCCAAGAGCTTTTTTGATGGGATAAGAGGTGGCTTCTCTTAGGTTTATTATATCAGTTTTGGGGTTGTTTGCAAGTTTTTGGTGTTGGGGGTAGGGTTTTGATTTTATAAATGTCTCCCGAATGTATGAGTAGAGCTAGCTTTAAGTGTACGTAGGAGGTCTCTCCATGCGTTCGCTTTGCTCACTTAGTCGAGACGAGGGTGTGGGTTTGAGTTGGTCTCGTGCTCACTCTCCCCTCTATCGGGCAAAGATTTCTAATAGAAAGCCCCGTCAAGAAAACTGATTGTCTGAGCGTTAGCGAGTTATCAGTTTTTAGGGGCTTGAATATTAGAAATCAGTGAGAAGATACATAAACTGATACAAGGATATTATCTTTACTAAAGAGGTTTGCCGTTAGGCAAACTTCTGGTTTCGCACTCCGCTTAAGGAGCAGTTGGGGGTGTAGCGTAAGGGGGTTTTAGGGGGAACCGGTTAGGGGGCATCTGCCGCCCCCTTGGGTTCCCCCTATGAACGGAGCAGTAATGTCAATGACTGAGAAAATATAAAAGATAAAATAAATTTAAAATTAAAAAAATCATAAAAAAAAAGGCTATTTTCATAACCTTTTCTTAAGTATCCTCATTCCCCACAATATAGCAATTATACTTACTCCTACGTCTCCGAAGATTGCTAACCACATGGAGGCGTGGCCTAGGAGCCCTAAGATTAGGATTAGGACTTTTACTGTCATTATAAATGTGATGTTTTGCATTACTGTGGAGTTGGTGAGTTTGGCTATGGTCATTAGTTTGGCCATTTGGCTAAATTCACCGTTGGCTATTAGGATGTCGGATGATTCTATGGCGAGGTCTGAGGCGGTTTCGCCCATGGATATGCCGACGTTTGCGTTTTTAAGGACTGGGGCGTCGTTGATGCCGTCGCCTACAAAGACTACTTTGCTGCCCTTGTTTTGATAGTCTTGCATGATGTCTAGCTTATCTTTTGGCATGACTTCTGCATAATAATCTGTGAGGGCGAGTTCTTCTGCCAAGTCTCTGACTGGGCCTTGGCCGTCGCCTGATACTACGGCGATTTTTTTGAAGTGTTTTTTGAGACTTTCTATTGTCTTTTTGCTGTCTTTTTTGATTTGGTCTTCTATGACGACTTTGGCGATTGGCTTATCGTCTATGGCTAGATATACAGCTCTGGATCCGTCATTTTCTATGCCGATAAATTTGCCTGATCCGATTTTGACTTCTTCGCCATTTCGACTTTCTGCTAGGACTCCAAGGCCGCTTTTGTTGTCAATTGTTGTAAATAGGTCAGGGTTTTCTTCCCTATCCATTGAATTTACAATGCCTCTGGCGATTGGGTGGGTGGACATTTTTTCGATGTTGTAGATATAATCGAGGGCCCTTTCCCTATCGTAGTCAGCCAAAAATTCTATGTCTTTTACGACAAATTCGCCTGTGGTGAGGGTGCCTGTCTTGTCTGATAAGAGTACATCTGCCGCTTCTAGTTCTTCCAAATATTGGCTGCCTTTGATCAAGATTCCTTCCCTACTTGCAAGGCCTAGGCCTGACATGAAGGAAAGTGGGACTGATAATACTAGGGCGCATGGGCAGGATAAAACTAGGAAGGTGGCTGCTCTTAGGAGATAATCTGACCAGGCTCCGCCCATGAATAGTGGTGGGACGATTGCAAGTAGGCCTGCAAAGGCAACTACGATTGGTGTATAGATCCTGGCAAATCTGCTGATTAATCTCTCGGAGTCAGATTTTGACATGTGGGAATCTTCGATTAGTTCGATGATTTTTGCCGCAACTGAGTCGTCAAATTCCTTGGTGGCCTCATATTTGATGATGCCTTGGCTTAGGATTGATGAGGATATTATTTCATCTCCAGGGCCTACTTCTACTGGCATGGATTCGCCTGTGACTGAAGATGTGTCAACCAAAGCATTTCCTTCGATTATTATCCCGTCGACTCCGACTTTTTCTCCGTCACGGACCATCAAGATGTCGCCCACTTCTACATCATCGAGGTCGATTTCCTCGATTGTTCCGTCGTCTAGGACCTTGTTGGCAAGGTCTGGGACTAGGTCTAAGAGGCTTTTGATGTTTTCCTTAGAAGAGTGGGTGGCTATTTCCTCAAAAAGTTCGCCAAAGCCGTAGAATACCATTACCGCAATGGCTTCAAGGTAGTCACCGATTAAAAAGGCGGTGAGTGTGGCTATGGTCATGAGGAAGTTCTCATCAAGGGCCTGGCCACGTTTGAGGCCTTCAAAGGCTTCCTTGAGGACCTCCCATGCCGCTAAAAGATAGAGGCCCAAATACCAAAGTCTTGCGATATGGATATTGACCCAAGCGATGTGGGAGTCAAAATATGCTAGGGCAAAGGTCAGGATGACTATTAAAACAAGCTTTAAAAAAGTCTGTTTATGGTCTTTGGTCATTGATTTTAGCATCTAGTCCACCAAAATTTTTGATCCTGGTTCAATCTTGTCGGCTATTTCATTTGATTTTGCAATTAGGTCTTCTAGGTCAATGTCATCTGCTAGGTCAAATTTGACCTTTTCTGATAAAAATGAAACTCTAACGCTGTTGACACCGTCTAATTTAGAGATGGCTTCTTCAATTTTGGCTGCACAGTTGGCACAATCTAGGCCTTCAATTTTGTATTTTGCTTTCATAAATTCCTCCTTTGGTCTATTCGCAAATGTGTTCTAGACCGATTTCTATAATTAATTTCACGTGGTCATCGAGAAGGGAATACATAATGGACTTGCCTTCCCTCTCGCTTTTTACTAGCTTGTTTTTCTTTAGGTTTCTTAGTTGGTGACTGATGGCCGATTGGCTCATATCAAGGCTTTCGGCTATGTCGCCCACACTTACTGGCCCCTCAAAAAGCCTGTACATGATTCTCATCCTTGTAGAGTCTGAAAAAATTTTGAAAAGGTCGGCCAAGTCGCTTAGGATATTATCCGAAATATTGTCTATGTCTACCTTCATCTCCACCTCGTTTCATTTCTATATTTGTACATATGAATGTATCTTCATATGAATATTGTAGCATATATAAAAATTTTGTCAAGATTTTCGGGACATTTTTCAATTTTTTTCTACCTATTAGTACGGCGCCAAGAAATAAATATAAGGAGTTAAATATGAAAATTAAGATCAAATATGAAATTGTGGACATTGAAGGAGTAGGAAAAAAGACTTACACAAAGACCTTCTCCCAAGTAAACCAAGGAGCTACAAACGAGAATTTAAAAGCATTCACCGAGGCTTACCTAGGTTTATTAAATGACAATGGCAAGGGAATTGCCTATGCAATCTACAAGGCAAATGAAGAAAAAGTTGATGAAGGACAAGTAAATTAAGGAGGCATAAACAATGGAAAAAACAATAAAAAGAAAATTAAAATTATACTTTAAAGACGCTGATAACACACAAAGGACTGTCTCTATTGACTATCCAAAAGATAATTACCAAGATGCGGATGTTAAGGCTGCTATGGATAAAATCGTAAAATCTGGAGTGCTTGAAACAAAAAAAGGCAAGGTCACAACAAAGGCCAATGCCGAAATGGAAACCATTGAAAAATCTCCATTTGATGTGACAAAAGCCTAAGAAAGACCCCATAAGGGGTCTTTTTTTTGGGGATTTTTCTAATAATTTTTGATGGCCGGATCCAGGTTTTTGGCTTTTTTACCATAAAATTTACAATAAAAAAGCCCTTTAACTTGGCTATCTAGCCAAAATCAAAAGAGCGATGATTTATAAGACAAGTGAGGGGGCCGGCATATTGATTTTTGCAGTCGTGTGGCTTTCATAAGTTGATTGATTAGTGGAGTTTGGCCCCCTCGGGTTTAATTTTTTTAAAATAATTTATAAGATTGTGTGGTTTTGATTTGGTAAAAAATCTGACCCAATTTTCCTAGGGTGAATTTCTTAAATATATTTTACCAAATCTTCGATAGGTTTTCTATTGGTATGGTTGGCAAGAGGACCTGCCCCTTCAGCCGGAAAGCCCAGGTCGATCATGCAAACGACTATTTCATTAGCTGGTAGGTCAAAAACTTCCTTTACCTGGTCGGGATCGATGTTGTTAATCCAACAAGAATCGACGCCAAGGGACTTAGCTGCAAGGATAATGTGGGTGGCTACAATGGCTGTATCTTCAAAACCAGAGTCGTATTTGCCGCCTGGATAAGTGAAAACTTGGTCTTTATCATAGGTTAAAACAAGGACTGTCCCCGCACCATAACGACAAGGAGTCACCTGGTCAACCTTGGCCAAAGCTTCTTCAGACTCGGCCACATAAATCTTGTAATTTTGTAAATTTTTGGCAGTCGGAGAAAGACGGCCTGCCTCTAAAATGAGATCAAGCTTGTCCTTAGGAACCCTTCTCCCATCGTATTTTTTCAAA
Organism: Anaerococcus sp. C0059F3; assembly: GCF_056590475.1. Taxonomy (NCBI): domain Bacteria; kingdom Bacillati; phylum Bacillota; class Tissierellia; order Tissierellales; family Peptoniphilaceae; genus Anaerococcus; species Anaerococcus sp. C0059F3. Next base: position 8,745 of record NZ_JBWPWE010000006.1, on the reverse strand, counting down.
GAATAACGTTCGCTAGCAAGTTTAATAAAATCCATAAAATCTCCTCTTTTCTTTCTTTAATATACTTATATACAAAATATTTAGAGTGAAAAAAGCAGAACCTAATAGCTCGGCTTTTAATAATTATTAAATTAGTCCTTTTTGGTCTTTTTTTATAAATCTTAGTTTTTTCTTGTCGTCTTCTAGTTTGCCTAGGATGGTTTCTAGGTTTCTTAGGCTTTTGGCTACGTCAAATTCCCTGTATCTCATCCTACTTCTAAGGCTAATGTCGTCTAATATGCCATTTACCCTGCCCGCTTCTGCCATTTTTGCTGGCAGTCTTAGGCTTTTGGCTAGGTTCTCGTCGTATAAGAGGAGGTCACTTTCGAGATTTAGGAGGTCTTGTTGGATCTTATTTATGGTTGAATTTAGTTTGTCTGTCCTTTTTTTCCTAATTATGTCGCCAAAAATATTGCCACGAAAACAGCTTGATGTGGTGTAGGAATACTGGTCTTCCATTTTTCCCATGGCGAGCTTAATCCTGGCCCTTGTTTGCCTAACTTTTCTGATCATTTTGTCGGTTTTTACTATTTCTAAATCTATATTCATGATATTTTTCCTTCCACTGTAGTCTTTTATATTATATACCCATTTTTCAAAATTGACCTTCATTTTATGATAAGTATAATTTATATATAAAATATAGAAATGAGGAAAATATGGCAGAAATACTATTTTATAATACACATCTTGCAAAGGACTATAATAAATTTAAGGAAATTTGCGAGGCCAATGACGTAACAATCATCGAAGTAGAAGAAGACCAAGTTGACCACTATGTGGGATATTTGCTCAGTCTTGAAGGTTTTACTGATGAAAAGAAAACTGATATTGACGAAAAAGCAAATATAGACTTTGACTTTATTTTATTTTCTAATTTTGATAATGAAAAGATGTTCAGAGTCATGGACGAGCTTAGGGAAAGCGAGGCAAATGTCCAACACAAGGCCGGCACCACCCAAAATAACATAGGTTGGTCCCTAAGAGAGCTTTTGATCGAAAATGACAAGGAAGCCAGAACCATGGGCCTCATCCACAAAATAAATGCCCAACTAGAAAAAGCTTCAGACCTCAAGGAAAAATACGGCGAAGACGCCACAACAAAGGCCCTAATAGAAGAAATCCAAGGCTTTTTCCAAGATTCATCAATATTTGATATAGACAAGGCCAAGGATTATTATTTGAAATTGATGGATGAAAATTTGAGGGTTGAAAAAGAAAATTAGTAGTTTATCCGAGAATAAAATTATCTTTTTTTCTTATCCTAGATAAGTTATATAGTTAGAATAATCATTTTATTTACAGTTGAATCTTCGTAATAAAGGGGACCCCAGGGGAACGTTTCGCACGTTCCCCCATCGGGTCCCCTTTAAAACCCCTTCCGTTACCCCCTCCGGGCGACCACTCTCGTGGGATAAGGAGTTTGCCTACGGCAAACTATTAACATAGAGGAGCCCTTGTTTCAGTAAATTATTATCCAAACTTTTTAAAATCCCAAGCCTCCTAAAAATTGCAATCTCGTCTGACTTGTGTTTTGAATTTTAAAATCAGTTCACAGTAGTTATTGTATTCTTAATTGTAAAGGACTGTCAGTGCAACGCTCTCGGCCGCTAGGGCAGGCTCTTCACGGAGGTTTGGGATTTTAAAATACTTGGTCTTAAGTTTTCTACTCTTCGTTTTAGAATGTAAAACTCATCTAGCAATGTTTGGCGAAAGCCAAACGAGCCTGGGACATTCTAGAATCTCGAGACCAAATCTCCCCTTTATCGAGCAAAGATTTCTAATAAAGGTCACCGTAAAGAAAATCGCATGTCTGAGCGAAGCGAGTTTGCGATTTTTAGGTGACCGACTATTAGAAATCAGTGGGGAGATACGTAATCTTATACAAGGTCATTAACTCTATTAAAGAGGTTTGCCGCAGACAAACTTCTGGTTTTGCACTCCGCTCAAGGAGCAGTTGGGGGTGTAGCCGAGAGGGGTTTAAGGGGAGGCGGGTGAGGGGGCATCTGCCGCCCCCTCGGGCCTCCCCTTTAAACGAAGATTCAACTGTGAGTAGAATAATAATATGAAAGATAAAATTACGAAGATTCAATTGTTAATAAAATTATCACATAAAAGATAGATAACTTATCTCGTATAAGAAAGAAAAGATAATTTATCTCGGATAAAAAATGAAAAATGATTGTTTCGTCTCGGACGAAAAAATAAAAAAATGATTTGTAATTAATAATTATTAGAATAAAATAATAAAATAACATTTTTAAGGAAGATATTATGAGACAGATTATTGAGAGTTTTAATGACTTTTTGTGGGGCTTGCCCCTTATTTTAGGCATCATGGGTACTGGTATATATATTAGTATCAGGCTCGGAGGAATCCAGTTTAGAAAACTTGGTTTTGCCCTTAGGAATACTTTGGGCAAGGTTTTTGAACAGGTCGATGAGGCGGATGGTGATATTTCGCCATTTTCAGCCCTTGCTACTGCCCTTGCTGCCACAGTTGGGACTGGCAATATCGTCGGTGTGTCCCTTGCCATTATCATGGGCGGACCGGGTGCGATTTTTTGGATGTGGGTTGCCGCTATCTTTGGCATGGCTACCAAGTTTGCTGAGGTCACTCTCGCGCTTGCCTATAGGGAAAAAAGAGGAGGTTCTTTTGTCGGTGGGCCAATGTATTACATAGAAAAGGGCCTCAAAAACAAAAATCTCGCCAAACTTTTTGCTCTTTTTGCCTCAGTTGCAGTTTTTGGTATAGGCAATTCCACCCAATCCAACGCCATTGCCGGTGTTTTGAGGGATAATTTTGGCGTAAATACAATAGTTACAGGCCTTATCCTAAGTGGCCTTGCAGCCATTGTCGTTGTTGGCGGCCTTGCCACAATATCAAAGGTTACCGAAAAGCTCGTGCCTTTCATGTCATTTTTTTATATTTTGGGATCGGTTTGGATAATTTTCCTCAACAGGGCAAACCTAATCCCTGCCATCGAGTCAATCTTTGTTGGCGCTTTCGCACCGATGAGTGTGGCTGGCGGAGTGGTCGGACTTTCTATAAAGCAAGTTATGTCTGCCGGTGTAGCAAGAGGTGTATTTACCAACGAAGCCGGTCTTGGTTCATCACCAATGGCCCACGCATCAGCCTCCACAGACCACCCAATCCGCCAAGGACTTTGGGGCATGACAGAAGTTTTTGTTGACACAATGGTGATTTGTTCGCTCACAGCCCTAGTCATCTTGACTACAGGGGTCGACAGATCAGTCGGCGTTGACGCAAGGACCTTGGTTGCAAACGCCTTTTCGTCCACCTCTTCAATCGGCGGCCTAATCCTTTCTTTGGGAATCAGCCTTTTCGCCTTCTCAACCATACTCGGTTGGGCCTACTACGGAGAACTGGCCATTTCCTACCTACTTGGTGATGGGGTCAAAAAATATTACAGGATAATCTATGTAATCTTTGTCTTTGTTGGCGCAAACATGGACCTAGGCCTTGCCTGGACATTTTCAAACATCCTAAACGGCCTAATGGCCCTTCCAAACCTCTACGCTTTGATAAAGCTAGCCCCAGTACTAACCAGGCTAGAAAAAGACTTTTTCAAAGACCCAATGAGGATAAGAAAGGGAAGCCAAGAATACCAAAGCTTGTTAAACTAAGCTTTTATCAAAAAAACTTTATATAAAATTAAAAACGACTCCGTCTGACCTGAACCCGTAAACACGGAATAATTTAATAATATTTTAAGCGGAATGTAATCTGTACATAACAGGAGACATTCCGTTTAATTTTGTTTTAATCCTATCCTCATTGTACCATTTGATATATTTTTCAATCTCATTTCTCAAATGATCATAACTATTAAACTCTTCTCCATAATACATTTCCTGTTTTAATATCCCAAAGAAGTTCTCCATTGGAGAATTGTCTAGACAATTCCCTTTTCTTGACATACTCTGCCTAATATTCATTTTTTCTAGTTTTTTAGTCCAAGTACTATGTTGATAATGAAATCCTTGGTCTGAGTGTATTGTTCATTCTTTAATTTCTTTATTTTCTTCTAACGCTTTTTCTAGCATTGTATTAGTTAATTCTATTGTTGGATGATCGCTTAGTGTATAACTGATTATTTCACTGTTGTATAGGTCTAATATTGGTGATAGGTATAGTTTCTTTTCTTGCCCTTTTATTCTAAATTCTGTTACATCTGTTAGCCATAATTGATTTGGCTTAGTAGCTGTAAACTGTCTTTTTACAACATTATCTGCTACTTTACCTATTTGTCCCTTGTATGATAAATATTTTCTTGATCTAGTTTTAAATTTAGTGCATAGCAAGGATTCTTCTCTCATTATTCTTAAAACTCTTTTATGGTTAATATTAAATCCTTTATTTTTTAATACTAGAGTAACTCTTCTATATCCATATCTGCCTTTTGATGCTTCTACTATGGTTTTAATTTCATTTTTAACTTCCTTGTCTTTGTTTGTTGGATTTCCTAATTTCATCTTCCATTTATAGTATGATGATTTTGGTAATTTTGCTATGCTTAACCATTCGATTATTTTACTTTGTGGATATTCTTTTATTAAGTTGAGGATTATCTTTGTCTTTTCCTTGCTTCTGCTTCCTCTTCCAGTAGCAAGGCTTGTAGCTTTTTTTCGTAGATTATCTTCATTTTGAGAAGTCTATTTTCTTCTCTTAGTCTTATTAATTCTTCTCTTTCACTTTCATTTATTGGAGTATTAGGTTTAGACTTCTTATTTGATTTGGTCCTGTCTTTTTTAGGCCTTCCTCTGTTATCTTCTAGTCCAGATAAACCACGCTGTCTATATGCTCTCTGCCAATTACATATTATTGATCCATTTTTTATATTAAAGTGCTCTGCGGTTTGTCTGAATGAGATATTATTGATTTGCCTATATTGTATTACAGATAGCTTAAATTCACTAGTGAATTTATCTTGATTTTGTTTTTTTGATAAGTTATCAAAACCTCCTGAATTATATTTATCTATCCAGTTTTCAATGGTGCCTTTGGGAATATTATATTTATCAGCTAATTTTCTTATACCTCCTGTTTCTCCTGATAAGTATTCCATTACTAGTTTGATTTTAAATTCTTTTGTGTATTTTGGCATACAAAAACCCCTCCATCCGTATTCCGGATTTTGGGGTTCAGGTCACGTCCTAGAGTCGTTTTTCTTATTCGTATCTTTTTAAACCATTATCAATTAGTCTTTCTATAGCATAACCTACACCTGATTGAAGGTTGGATTTGGTGATGAATTTGGCGTGGGCCTTAAGTTCTGGGACTGAGTTTTCCATTGCCACAGGAAAACCTGTTTGTTCTAGCATTGGTATGTCGTTTTTCTCATTGCCTATGGACATGATTTCGTCGGCTGTAATCCCGAGTTTGGCTGCCATTTGCCTTACGGCGTGGCCCTTGTTGGCGGTTTTGTTCATGACTTCTATCAAAAATGGAGCGGTCTGAACAGCATAGTAATTATCGGTCACTTCCTTTGGCATATTGGCCAAAACTTCCTTGATGCTTGATGAGGATCCCAAGATTAGAAACCTGCCAAAGCTCATATTTTCTGGGAAATCTTCGTAATTTACAGGGGTTAGGGCAAGTTTATTTATAAAGGCGTCGGCCTTGGTATAAAAACTTGGGTTTTTGTGCCTGGAATAAAAACCAACGTCGTCCATGGCGGAGACTTCCACATCAAAGCCCTCCATCAGCTTATCAAGCCTTGCAAGGTCCTCTACAGTCTGAAAAGAACCAGCAATTGGCTGCTTTGTAGCATTGTCCACTATGTAAGATCCGTTTTGGCAGACAGTAAAATGCCCCTCCTGCATGAGGCCAAGTCTTTCGATATATCTTTCCATAGAATGAAAAGGCCTGCCAGAAGCAAGGGCAATATGGACACCCAAGTCCCTTACCCTGTCGATTTGTATAATATTTTTTTTAGTTAATCTCTTAAGTGGTGTGACAAGTGTCCCATCCACGTCAATGGTAATTAGTTTAATCATAATAATACTATACTATTTTTTTCGCTTTCGTCCGAGACGAAGCAATCTTTTTCTTTATTTTAATAATTTATTTTTATCACTTCTTTTATAAAGTTATTTACCTGAATTCTCCGTAATTTTATATTCAGTATTATTATTCTACTTACAGCTGAATCTTCGTTTAAAGGGGAGGCCCGAGGGACCTTCCGCAGGGTCCCTCACCCGCCTCCCCTTAAACCCCTCTCGGCTGCACCCCCGAGCGGCTCCTTGGCGGAGTGCGGACAATGAAGCTTGCCTTTTCGGCAAGCTTTTTTTGTGTAGAGAGAACGTCCTTGTATTAGTATTAGTATATCCCCACAGATTTCTAATAATCAAGCCCCTAAAAACTGATAACTCGCTATCGCTCAAACAATCAGTTTTTTAAACGGGGCTTTCTATTAGAAATCTTTACCCAGTGGATTAGAGAATTGACTTCGAAGTTCTAAAAATTGCTAGGCTCGTTTGGCTTTCGCCAAACTTTGCTAGATGTGTTTTGTCTTTCTTATACTAAGAGTTTAAAAACTTAAGGTCTTGTATTTTAAAATCCCAAGCCTCCGTTACGAAAATTGCACTGACAGCTTTTTACAAATAGAAATACAGTAGATACTGTGAACTAATTTTCAAACAAAGAGCACAAGTCAGACGAGATTGCAATTTTATGAGGCTTGGGATTTTAAAAAGTTAAACAACTATTATTCCTAAACAAGGACGCCTCCTTACCAACATGTTTGCCGATAGGCAAACACATTATCCCCCGAGAGGGGTCGCCCGGAGGGTGTAACGGAAGGGGTTTAAGGGGACCCGATGGGGGAACGTGCGAAACGTTCCCCTGGGGTCCCCTTTTTACGAAGCGGTAATGTAAATGACTGAGAAAAAATAATAAAAGATAATGAAAAATCTAGAATTTAAAGAAAAATACCCTATCTTGGATAGAAAATCATGCCTATATTCTCCCAGATACGGAGAGGTCATGTTAATGACCTGAAAATAATAAAAGATGAAGTCAATCTCGGATTGACAAAAAAAAGATATTTTATACTCGGATAAAACCCCAAAATTCGGTATAATGATAAAGATAAGTTAATAACTAAGTTTTATATAATATAAGAGGAGAAAAAATGATTATAGGAATACCAAAAGAATTAAAAGATCAAGAATCAAGAGTTGCTGCAGTACCTGGTGCTGTGGCTGATCTTGTTAAAAATGGAATAGAAGTCCTTGTTGAATCTGGTGCTGGCCTTGGCTCTGGCATAACAGACGCAGACTACGCCGAAGCAGGTGCCAAAGTCCTTGACTCTGCTGCTGAGGTTTGGGAAAAATCAGACATCATCTACAAGGTCAAAGAGCCTCTCAAGGAAGAATACCAATACCTAAGAGAAGGCCTCATCGTCTATTGCTATCTTCACCTAGCTGGCAACGAGGAGTTATTAGACCAATTATTAGAGAAAAAAGTTACTGCCATTGGTTTTGAGACAGTTGTCAAAGACGGCAAACTCCCACTTCTTCGCCCAATGTCTGAAATTGCAGGCAGGATGGCAGTCCAAGAAGGGGCAAGATATTTAACTATCCCAGAAGGCGGTAAGGGAATCCTCCTCCAAGGCGTGCCAGGAGTAAGGCCAGCCAACGTAGTTATTGTCGGTGCAGGTACAGTAGGCACAGCTGCCACAAGAATAGCAGTCGGCATGGGAGCCAGGGTTACAGTCCTAGACGTCAATATCGATTCACTCACAAGACTACACAACATTTTCCCAGATAAAATCGAAACTCTTTACTCAAACCCACTTAACATAGACGAAGCAGTTAGCGGTGCAGACCTAGTTATATCAACAGTATTAATCCCAGGTAGACGTGCCCCACAACTAATAAAAGTAGACACAGTTAAGAAAATGAGTGAAGGCTCAGTCGTAGTCGACGTCGCCATCGACCAAGGTGGATCAACCGACATCACCAAAGACCACGCTACAAGCCACACCCACCCAATCTTTAAAGAATACGGCGTAACCTTCTACGCAGTAGGCAACATCCCAGGCGCTGTCGCCAAGACATCAACCTACGCCCTATCAAACGCCACAACAATCTATGCCAAAGCCCTAGGCAAAGGCGGTCTAAAAGATGCCATAGAAAAATTCCCAGAAATAGGAACAGGCGTCAACACCCACAATGGCCAAGTCACAATAGAATCCGTAGCCCAAGACACAGGCCACGAATGCAAAAAATTAGAAATCTAAAACAAACCACGAGCCAAAACTCGTGGTTTTTCTATGCAAAAAAATTGAAGGCTAAGCCATAAGTATAGGCACCAAACAAAAGAAAATTAATCCCAAAAATTTTACAAAAAGTAAGAATATCTCAGGGAAATTCTTGGTGGGGGTTTATAGACTTGTCCTGACGAGATGAAATCAAGTCATGGAAAGTCTTATGCCATAGCCTGGGACTCGAACCGTCTCACAAGCCGACGGGCTAGCCACCGGTAGGCCCCTCCCATAATTTTCCAAAAAAATAAGCACTTCTTAAAGAAACGCTTGGTGGGGCTTTATAGACTTGTCCTAGTGAGCGTAAGCGAACTATGGAAAGTCTTATGCCGTAGCCTGGGACTCGAACCCTGGACCTCATAAAGGCCCCTTGATTTGGGGCCTTTATGGCGAAAACATAGGGCGGTAGCCCGAA
>NZ_JBWPWE010000029.1:0-1050 GCF_056590475.1 Anaerococcus sp. C0059F3 | reverse complement strand
TCTGTGCTGTATTTTGCCATTAAAAAACTGACCTCCATTAGTTGATTTTTAAGTCCAACTTTTGGGGGTCAGTACATATTGGATTTTGGGGTTTTTACTCTATTTTTCAATATTCTTTTCTATTTCTTTTATATCCCTGTCTATTTTATCCAGGTCTTTATCGACTTTGTCGACAAAATCTTCAATCAAGTTAGGGAAGGCTTTGATAAGTCTTCTTTCACCCATCTTATCGAATTTACTGAGCAATTCAGCTCGGATTTGGGCTCGTTTGGCTTCGATTTCTTTGACCCTTGGTCTGTCTTTGATTTCCTCGCTCTTTTCCTTTATAGTCATAGTCCTGTCATAGACACGCTTGCCAATATCATCTGAAACCTCCCTAATATCCGCACTTGCGGCCTGGAGTTTCTTAAATTTCTTATTTAGGCCAACCAAGGTAAGGATGGTCTGAGCCATATCTACAGCAAAAATTGCTAGTAAAATTATATTTCCATAAAAAATAAATTTTGGATTTAAAAGCTCAAAAAATCTCACAATCATAGGGTGAACTGCCTCATACAAAACAAAGCATGCAAGGCCCCAAAGGATTGAAAACTCAAGGCAAATATAGCCTCCAAGATTAAATCTCATGTCAGAATAATCCCACCATTTTTTGTGGAAAATCTTCTCCAAAAGAAAGCCCCCAACAAGTTCCAAGGCAGTAGCTATGAAAACCGACCCAAAAAACAAAACAAGCTTGTTGGTTTTTGCTATATCAGTCAAAAAATAAATCACACCCAAGGCCCCAAAGCCATAAATCGGACAAAGAGGCCCATTCAAAAACCCCCTATTAATAAAACGCCCAGTCTTCACCGCCTGAAAGGAAACCTCCATAATCCAACCAATAAAGGCATAAACAAAAAAATATCCTATATAAAACCTAATAAAACCATCTCCTTTAATTCTTTTTAACTATTATACCCAGATTGAGAAAGATTTAATCAAAACTACCAGCTTAGCTGGTAGTTTGTGCAGCGCCTATAAGGCGCGAATACCGGCACGCCCCTATTGGGG